>CALMAP010000030.1 GCA_937859825.1 uncultured Terriglobus sp.
CCGGCTGCCGTCAGGTCCGCGCACATCTGCGCAGTGCGGCGGTCCTGCCAGACGACGGCGTTGTAGACCGGCTTGCCGGTCGCGCGCTCCCACACGACGGCCGTCTCGCGCTGGTTCGTAATGCCCAGCGAAGCCACATCACGCGGACGCACACCCGCGCGGCCGAGCACTTCGACCGCAGCGGTCAACTGGCTGGTGAGGATCTCAAACGGATCGTGCTCCACCCACCCCGGCTTGCCCTCGGGAAAGATCTGTTTGAACTCATGCTGCGCCGTGCCAACGATCTTGCCCGAACGATCGAACAGGATTGCGCGCGAACTGGTCGTGCCCTGGTCCAACGCCAGAACGTAATCGGACATACGCACCTCAAAACCGGACACAGCCAAGAGGCAAATACCGGCGCAGTCAAGGTATCATCCAGCCACGTGCCGGGTCGTCTCAGCGGCTCCAGGATTCCATAACATATGGCATCTGCCGTGCTACGGTAACGGCGGGGTGCATCTCCAATGGATCGACCACGACAGGTCCAACGCACGCTCCTGCAACGAAGTATTCTGCTTCGCACCGGCATGTATGCGCTGATCGGCACCGCGATTGCCACAAGTATCGGCCTGCCCACGGTGGAGTACTTCGCCCAGGAACTCGGCCTGCTGTCGCTTCAGAAAATTGCACAGCGAGACGTGGCTTTTCTGCTGCTGCAGGGCAGCAGCTTTGTCTTCGCCTATCTGTGGCTTGCGTTCTACATGCTCGAGCGTAGCGGCCGGCCTGCGGGACTGGTCTCAACGAACGGCAGCATGCGCTGATGCGTACCTACGGCGTGAAGCCCTCCACCAGCCAGGCCTGCACGACTTTCCAGGGCACAACCGAGTCATCCTGCGACGCTACACGAGGCGCGACGGAGTATTCCGGCCAACTGATGCGCAGACCCGCGGGGGCAATGTTCCAATTGCGAACGTCGGTGATCACTTTTTGCACGTCCTTGTCCTGCGGCCCCTTGATGGTGTCGTAAAGAGCGGAAGCGTTGTCACTGCGCGTCAACTGCCTCCAGCACTCCGCTGCAACAGCATCCTGCCAGGGTGTGCCGGGCCGGAAGATGTCGCTCACGCGGAGAAAGCGGTTTTCCTTCTGCAGCCACGTGTACTTTTCATACTGCTCGTACGGATGTGCCGCTCCATGGCCCATCCCTTCGAGACTCAGCGAAGTGAAGACACGGCCATTCCGGATCTTCGGCATCGACATCGTCCCGGTCGAATCCACACCCAGCGCAACTGCCTCCCATCCTGTACCGGTGGCCGCCCCCGGTTCGCCACGCTTCAGCGCGCTGTCTCCTGCCGCACCTTTCTGCAAGGTGGCCAGCACCGCCGCGTTCCAGGCCGTCCACTGCGGATCGTTCGACTGTGCCTCCGGCCAGCTTGCCTCGTATTCGCCAACTCCCTCAAAAACAGAGTGTCCTGAGGTATCGTCCTTTGCGTTCGGCTCAAGCAGGTACATGGACCGGGCAAGAAAGATCACGCCGTCGATCCTCACGACCGAGTTCTTCAGCAGCTTCGTGCGCGTGGTGTAGGGGTCACGCATGCACTGCGCAAGGGCGGCCGGTTTCAGCACCTGACCGCGACGTGCCATTTCCCCGGGATCTGCCGTTCCCGGCACGCCACATGCGGTCTGCAACCATTGCAGCCAGCGCAACTGATCTACCCGCAGCTTACTTACGCCGTCGGGCGGCAACTGCGCCAGCGCTGCCCGATAGGCCGCACTCATCGCACCGTCTGCCGCGCTCAACTTCGCATCACTGCAGATCACCTTCTCCACTGAGGATTTTGCCTTCGTGCATTCGAAACTGGCAGCATCTGCGGCACTCCCTGCCGCCACACACATTACCAAAGCCAGGCACGCGCTATTCCACAAGTTCATGCATCCCTACCTCTCGTACTTCGTACGATGCGTAGTCGGCGTTTGCATATCTTGCTCACAAAGTCCCTGGCGTAAGCAGGCGAGAAAATAGCCCTTCAGGGCTGAAGTGCGTTCTCTGGCGTCCTGCTGCGGCATAGCTGAAGCCATGCTCTTCCGAAGGCAATAGATTGATACAGCCTGTTGCTTTCAGAACTCCACATCGGCAGCGGCGATATCTGTGCGGCTGGTTTCACGCGTCATGGCCAGTCCTACCAGCGTGAGCAGCGCGCTGCCCGCAAGATAGTAACCGACAGACTGCAGGCCGTAACGATGGCCCAGCCACGTAGCGATATAAGGAGCCAGCGAAGCGCCCAGGATGCCTGCCAGGCTGAACGCCAGCGAACTGCCGGTGTAGCGCACCGCCGTAGGAAACATCTCGCTGATGACCGTGCCAAGCGGACCGTAGGTGAGACCCATCAAGGAGAGCCCGATCACAAGCATCAGCACCGCGCTTCCCGTTCCGCCCTGAAAGAGTGGCGCGAGTACCAGGCCAAACAGAGCAATCAGGATGGTCACGACCGTCATCACGCGTTTGCGCCCACTCTCCGCGAGCTTTGCGGAGAGTGGAATGGTAAGCGCGAAGAAGACCACACCCACCAACTGCATCTGCAGAAACATCGCGCGGCTGTAGTGCAGCTCCGCCGTGCCCCAGCTGAGCGCGAAGACGATCATCAGGTAGAACAGAACGAACGTTGCAAGACTTACCAGAATGCCCGCGATCAACCCGCGAAGATGCTTGCGCAAGACGTCAAGCATAGGCACCTCAACCTGCTGGTGCTTTGCCGCGGTCTGCTGAAAGACCGGCGTCTCCGTGATGGTCTGCCGCACATAAAGCCCCACCGCAACCAGTACGCCGCTGGCGAGAAAGGGCAATCGCCAGCCGAAGCGGAAGAACTGGTCGTTCGTCAGCAGGCGCGAGAGCAGCAGGAAGACCGCGCTTGAGAGAAAGAAGCCCACCGGCGCACCCAGTTGCGGAAACATGCCGTACCATGCGCGCTTCTCCGGCGGTGCGTTCTCCACCGCCAGCAGCACCGCACCGCCCCACTCTCCACCCAAGCCGATGCCCTGCCCGAATCGGCACAACGCCAGCAACAACGGTGCGGCGATACCGATGGAGCCGTACGTGGGCAAAGCGCCGATCAGCACCGTGGAAAGGCCCATCGTCCCCAGCGCCAGCACCAGCGTGGTCTTGCGTCCGATGCGGTCGCCGAAGTGCCCGAACAGCCCGGAGCCGACAGGGCGCGCAAGAAACGCGATGCCGAACGTTGCCAGGGAAGCAAGCGTCGCGCTGGCCGGGTCGGTTGAAGGAAAGAACAGCTTCGGAAACACCAGCACTGCGGCCGTCGCATAGATATAGAAATCGAAGAACTCGATCGCCGTGCCGATCAGGCTGGCAAACAGCACCTGCGCCGGTGTGTTGATTCTGCGTCCGTCCGCCCGCACTACGCCGCCCGCTGCCTGCATGCTTTCTCCTTGCGTGAGCTTTCAGCGGAACACAAGCGACGGCGGGAAGTCCAGAGTAGCAATGCACACGGTACGCACAATCACAACATTTGCAATGCGCGCACCGGTAAGCCCGTGTAGCCTGCTTCCATACCCGCGAGGCCCTGGCAATGGAGATCGTCAAAACACTCATCGCAAGTCTGCTGGGATGGCCCGTCGCCATTCTGATCGTGGTCCTCATCTTCCGGGAGAACATTGCGAAGTTCATCGAACGTATCCAGGTCTTCAAAGGTCCCGGCGTCGAGGTCAATGCTCCAATTGGCCAGGCCGCGCAGCAGCAACAGGTGCAGGCCCACAACTCACCGGCAGACGCCGTAACCCAACTGATGAACTATGGCGGCGGGTCGCCTCTTGTCGGCGAGCAGCAGGAGCTCATCTCCACCGATCTGCGCAACCGCGACATCGATCCCGAATCCGCGGACGCCGCGCACATCCTGGCACGCCACCTGGCCGCGACCCAGTTGCAACTTCGGGCCGAGCAGGACTATCGCGTTCTGTTCGGCAGCCAGATCACCGCACTACGCACGCTGAACACCAACGGACCGCAAGCACCGGAGAGCCTGGAACCGCTCTACCGTCAGGCCAAGACAGCCAATGAGAGCTTCTACTCCGGCTACAGCTTCGACGACTGGATCAACATCCTGAAGACCCGGGGGCTCATTACGCTTGTCCCCAACACAGCCAATTACTTTGCGACGATATGGGGCCAGACGTTTCTGGGATGGTTGGTGGAGAACAAGGTACCGGACAAGGTGTACTAGACGTATCCACATACAGCCAAGGGCCATAACTTCAACGTGTCGCAAAGCACAAGATGAAGGCTATTCCTGTATGGATAACGGCCTAGTTCTTCTTCATGTCTTCAACCATCTTGAGGAACACCGGCGAGGTCCGCAGTTCGGCCAGCATCTTCTCGTGCAGCATGCGGTTACTGTCGTGAAAGCCTTCCACGATGCAGCGCCGCAGGTATTCCAGCGCAAGGTTCTCGCGGCCCGCTTCAGCATAGGCGCACGCAAGATGGTAGTGCACTTCCGCGGTGTTCTGCTTATCGCCTGAGGCACGGATACCTCGGCTGCTCGTCCGCTCCACAATGCCGGGATCGATGCGCAGCGCCTCGCGGAAAGCGTCGTCGCCTTTCTTAAACTTGCGCTTGCTGTAGTAGAGCGCGCCAAGGTTCTGCCAACTGTCCGCGCTGGCCGGCTTGAGCTGGATGGCTTTCTTGTACAGCTTCTCCGCACGACCGAGATCGTTCCGGCTGTGGTAGACCGTTGCCAGGTTATTGGTGGCTTCGGCGTACTTCGGGTCGAGCCGTAGCGCCTCCTCAAAGTCCAGCTTTGCCTTGTCGAACATGAGCATATGTTCGCTGCTCACCCCCGCCTTGTTGGCGATCACCGCCGAACGTGGCTGGACCCGGTCAAAGACGTGCATCGCTGCAAGGTAGCGGCCGCGCGCCATCAGCGTGTCTCCTAATGCTTCGGTTTGCGGTAGAGAGTCGATGTCTTTGCTGAGATCGAGTGCCGGAGCCCTGGCACTGGCCGTTTCCCTTGAAGAGCGCGGCGGTGTCTCCGACTGGGAAGATACCGGCCCAGCCGCCACACGCTCCTGCGTGGGCTGTTGGCCCCGT
This sequence comes from uncultured Terriglobus sp., assembly GCA_937859825.1. Taxonomy (GTDB): domain Bacteria; phylum Acidobacteriota; class Terriglobia; order Terriglobales; family Acidobacteriaceae; genus Terriglobus. Next base: position 5,078 of record CALMAP010000030.1, read on the forward strand.
GCGGCTCCCGCTGCAAGGGCAACGCCCAGCACCAAGCCGAGCACTACGCCGATTGTTTGAAAACGAGGACGGAAGCTCATGGCCACCCACCTGCATCCGGAAAGGAATGCAAGCATCTTGCACCGAAACGGACATGTCTGCCAAGCCTCTTCTCGACGCGCCAGCCTTTTGCCGTGTTTCGCTGTTCACCGCACTGCAATGTGGCCGCCTCAGCGGCAGCACGGGTAGCTCCGGTCACCATGGCAGCACACTTGAGCACGGGACCGCGGGGAGTGTTCCTGGTGTCCGACGACAACCCGCCGGTAGAGGCAAACACCGGCGGATTCGCGTTGTTCGATGCACACTGGCTTGTACCACCGAAACGCGCGTTTTATCGAGTCGAGTTCGCCTGTCGAGC
>CALMAP010000031.1 GCA_937859825.1 uncultured Terriglobus sp.
TGCCAGTGGTCCGCAACGGCCAGGTGATTGGCATGGTCACTCCACAAAATCTGACACACACCATGGTCTCGCTTGGCCGCACCCGACGATTGCTCGACCGGGACCAAAGCGGAAGCCGGCAGAATGACTGAGCACCGTCATGACTGAATTTGAGGGCGACAAACCGCTTGCGCCCGGACTGTATCTCGTTGCCACTCCTATCGGCAATCTCGAAGACATCACCTTGCGCGGCCTGCGTGTATTGAAACAGGTACAGTGCATCGCCTGCGAAGACACGCGCCAGACGCAAAAGCTGCTGAACCATTTCAGCATCGTTACGCCCACGGTCAGTTACCACCTGCACAACGAGCGTGGCCGCGCCGAGGAGCTGGTAGGGCGCATGAAGCAAGGTGAGCGCATCGCGGTAGTGAGCGATGCCGGCACACCGGGCATCGCGGACCCGGGTGAGACGATTGCCGCTGCCGCCATTGCCGCGGGCATTCCTGTTTACGCCCTGCCCGGGGCGAATGCGGTGCTCAGCGGTCTCATCTGCAGTGGTTTGCCTTCCGAGACGTTCACGTTTCGAGGATTTCTGCCCGCAAAATCGGGAGAACGGCGTTCCGCGCTGGAGGCAGTGCGCGGCGAGTTACAGGCGAGTGCGAATGCTGGCTCCGTCGCACCGACACAGATCTTCTACGAAACACCCCATCGCATCGCGGACGCACTTGTGGACGTCAAGACTGTACTTGGGGCGGCGCACAGGATCGCTCTTGGACGGGAACTGACCAAGCTTCATGAGGAGTTTCTACGCGGCACGGCAGCCGAGGTGCAAGCGACCGTCGCCGCACGGGAGAGTGTGCGTGGCGAGATGGTACTGCTTCTATCTGGAGAACTAGCGCGAGACGCCGCGAGTGAAGGAAGCCTGGCTGAGGCCGTTCGACTCGCGATGCAGAAGGATGGCCTGGACGAGAAAGAGGCTCTAAAGCGGGTGGCCCGGGAACGTGGCATCGGTAAGAGCGAGGCTTACCGGGAGTGGCAGCGATGCCGAAACGCAAAGCGCTGAGAATGCTTGTGCTCCATCGAGAGTGTCATTTTGAGCGTTGCCGAGGACCTGTTTTCGTTTCTATCGCTACTCCGGCACAGGATAGGATTCGTCACAGATCGTTCGCGTCGTCTTCCGAAACAGCCGCCACGCTGGATGAGCGCTGTAGTGGATCGGCGGTGCGATGTCCGCTTTCTGTACCGTGCTCGCGACCCTTCACCCGGTCGTACATGTAGGTGTTGCTGGTGGTGCCGAGGCTCTCGTTGTAGAGCGACAGTGCTCCGGCAGCCTCCTTCAATTCTTCCGTGAACTGGTGGATTGAACGCAGCGCATCCGCCGTCGCGGCAATCTCCAGCTTCGGTGTTTTCAGGAATTTCTGGTAGCCGCGGTCTTCGATGCGGGCGATCACACCATTCACCAGGTAGCCGGGCCGCGCCACGATCTCGGCGGGGGCCTGGATCACGCCCTTCTCCGCTTTGGCGCTTACGGGCGCAATCTCGGCGGCGCACCCATACTTCGAGACCCGGTATGCGCCAGCGGTTGAAGCCTCTCTGGCCGGAGATACATCAAACTTCTGCGCACCAAGAATGGTGAGCACATCGTTAAACGTCCGCTTCTCGGTTTGCTTGCGAAAAAACATCGTCTGCCGGCCTCAAGGTGGTGGGATGCGGATACGCAGGCAAACGCCGCGAAGCGCTTTTCCAGGGCATCCAACCCGATTCGATAGACTTACTTTCGCACACGGCAACACAACCACCAAGCAGAACACAGCGGTACAGAGAGCGGTCGAGCAGGCATGAGTACTTCAAGCGTAACCAGGATGGAGACGGTACTTGCATATGGCACGTCCGTGCTGGACCGCATCGGCAACACGCCGCTGGTCCGGTTGGACCGCATCGTTTCGCACCTGCCGGGCATCACCCTTCTGGGCAAGGCGGAGTACGCCAATCCGGGTGGCAGCGTGAAGGACCGGCCTGCGTCCTCCATTGTGCTTGCGGCGATGGAAGCCGGTGAACTGGGCGATGCCCAGCCTGAGCGCTCCCTGCTGGACGCAACCAGCGGCAACACCGGCATCGCGTATGCCATGCTCGGCGCGGCACTGCAGTTCCCGGTCACGCTCTGCGTTCCGAGCAGCGCATCACCTGAGCGCAAGAAGATTTTGCAGGCCTACGGGGCCGAGGTCATCTACACGCCTGGTGGGGACGGCTCCGACGGCGCCATCCGCAAGGTACGGGAGCTCTACGAGGCCGCGCCCGAGAAGTACTTCTACGCCGACCAGTACGGCAATGACAACAACTGGAAGGCGCACTACCGCACCACTGCAAATGAACTCTGGCAGCAGACCGGCGGCAGCATTACACACTTCATCGCCGCGCTCGGCACCAGCGGCACTTTCATGGGAACGACGCGCCGTCTGCGTGAGTTGAACCCCGCCATCCACTGCATCAGCATGCAGCCGGACTCGCCCTTTACGGGCCTGGAAGGCCTGAAGCACATGCCCACCGCCATCGTTCCACCGATCTACGACCCAGAGTTGGCGGAGCGCAACATCTGGGCAGAGACAGAGCCGGCCTATGCGATGTGCAAGCGTCTTGCGCGGGAAGAGGGCGTGCTGGTGGGCGTCTCCGCCGGTGCTAACGTTGCGACCGCGCTGCAGATTGCGGAAGAGGAGTACGCTGCCGGGCGCGAAGCGGTGATCGTAACGGTTCTCTGCGACGGCGCGGACAAATACCTGAGCGAACGTTTCTGGAGCGAGTAGACCGACGATGCTGAGATTTTGCCAATCCGACTTCGACGCGTTGCGCGCGCAAGGAGAAGAGACTTATCCACACGAGTGCTGCGGCATCCTGCTTGGGCATCTGCAGGACGGCACCAATGACGTGCTCGAGATCATGCGCGCGGGCAACACGCGCACCGATTCCGCGCATAATCGTTACCACATCGCTCCGCAGGAACTGATCCGCGCGCAACGCGAAGGCCGCAGGAAGGGCCTGGACATCGTGGGCTTCTACCACTCGCACCCCGATCACCCGGCGCAGTGGTCGCAAACGGACTTTGCCGAAGCGCACTGGTTCGGTTGTAGCTACGTCATCACGGCCGTTGCGCAGGGCAAGGCCGAGGTGACGAATGCCTTCTTGCTGCGCGGCACAACGGAAGACGACAAAGCATTTCAACCGGAACCCATCGAGATCAAGGACAAGGCATGACCATCCTCATACCCACGCCGCTTCGCGGATTTGCTGACGGCAAATCGACCGTGGACGTGCAGGCAGCGACCGTAAGTGACGCGCTCGCCAAGCTGACGCAGGCGCACCCGCAATTACAGAAACACCTTTTCAGCAGCGAAGGAAAGCTGCGCTCGTTTGTCAACATTTATGTAAACGACGACGATATTCGCGACCTGCCCGAAAAGGAAAACTCACCGCTGAAAGACACCGACGAACTGTCGATCATTCCGTCGATCGCGGGCGGCACCCCGGCCATAGCTGAAGAGACCCTTGCAGAGAAAACAGCCGAACTACCGAAGCTGTCGAACGAGGAAATCGCCCGCTATTCCCGCCACCTGATCCTGCCCGAGGTGGGCATGGACGGCCAGCGCAAGCTGAAGGCAGCAAAGGTGTTGTGCGTGGGCACGGGTGGACTCGGTGCGCCGCTGGCGCTGTACCTTGCTGCAGCGGGCGTCGGCACCATCGGACTCGTCGACTTCGACGTGGTGGACGAGAGCAATCTGCAGCGGCAGATCATCCACTCACAATCTACCGTGGGC
>CALMAP010000032.1:0-6787 GCA_937859825.1 uncultured Terriglobus sp.
GCTGACAAGACCAGTATTGAGTGGACCGACGCGACTTGGAATCCGATTCGCGGCTGTTCGCGCGTGAGCCCGGGATGCAAACACTGCTACGCCGAGGGCGTGGCAAACCGTTTTAGCGGTCCCGGCCAGGCATATGAGGGGCTGGTGCACATCGGCAAAGCGGACGGCAAGCCGCTCGGGTGGAATGGCCATATCAAGTTCTTTAAGAAGCACCTGCTGGACCCGATCCGCTGGAAGCGTCCGCGCAGAATCTTCGTCAACAGCATGTCGGACCTCTTCCACGAGAACGTGACCGACGAGATGCGCGACCGCATCTTCGCGGTGATGGCGCTGTGTCCGCAGCACGCGTTTCAGGTGCTGACCAAGCGGCCGGAGGAGATGCGGGATTACCTCTGCACGTCTGAGTTGCGGAATCGGATAGTACTGCAAATGCAGACCCAGTTCGGCCCCGGCTATCCGCAAGGGTTTTATGCAGATATCCGAGAATGGGTAGACAATGATGACTTTCCACTTCCAAACCTCTGGCTTGGCGTTTCCGTAGAGAACCAGAAGACGGCAGACGAGCGCATCCCGCTGCTGCTGCAGACGCCTGCGGCAGTGCGCTTTCTCTCGTGCGAGCCTTTGCTCGGGCCCGTCAACCTTGATGCCTACATGGTGGAAGACTGCCTACGGTGCAGGAGCGGCTACGTTCAGGGCTGGGCGCTTGAGCGCGGGTACTGTGAGCACTGCTTCAAGCACATCACCGATCCCGTGCATGTGCGGAAACACCTGGACTGGCTGATTGCCGGCGGTGAGAGCGGACGCGGCGCACGGCCCATGCATCCTGATTGGGTTCGCTCCCTGCGCGACCAGTGCGCGGCCGCTGGCGTGCCATTCTTCTTCAAGCAGTGGGGTGAGTGGATACCTTGGGAGCAAGAGCAGGCACCCTGCTGGATATCGCAACATGGCACATCTGAAGATCATCACGCGCTCTTTCCCGAAAACATCGCAGACGATCCTCCAGGCTGGGATTCTGGTCTCGGCTATGAGGAGGAAACGCATGCGGCTTTCCAACGCGTAGGTAAGAAATCGGCAGGCCACCTGCTGGACGGCGTAGAGCACCACGCCTTTCCCGGGGTGCTGCCGTGAGCGACTACGGGGAGGCGGTGTACAGCCGGCGCTATGCGCGGGTGCGTGTGTTTGCGGACCGCGCCGCAGCGGACTGGTATGTGCGCAAGGCGTTTGCCCATGTGGGCCGCTTTGCCGTCAGGGTGGAATGGGACGGCACCTACCTGTACCGCGCGGATGCCGAGGGCTTTGCCGCAGGGTCGCCGCTGGCAGGCTTTGCCGTGACCGGCACGGAGGTGCTGGGGGTAGATATGGTGCCGCGCAACAATGCCACGGCTGGCGGCTCAGACAAGATGCGGAGGTGGCTGTGACGCGTGCAGCGGTGCCGACGCGGCCCATCGATATGCGGCTGATTGTGCAGTGTTCCGGCGTGGTGGACGGCCAGCCGCAGTTTCGCGCCTGGCTGAGGGATGGTGTAACTCACTCGCATGCCATCGTCTCTGTCGTGCAGGTTGAACTATCCGGTGTGGCTGAGGTGATCGGCTGGGATGCGGCCACGGCACGGCGCATGGGCTGGCCCGAAGAGGTGTTCGTGCGGTGGGAGCGCGGCTCTCTTATGTTTCCGCGCGAGCTGGTGGACGTGCTGCCAGAAGCGCAGGCCACGATAGGCGATGGACGAACGGTGGAGGGCGAGAGGAAATGAACTCGTTAGTGGAGCAGGTGGTCGGTCGCGTCGCCCTGGCCTGCGTGATGGCCACGGTGGCCTGTCCGGAGTGTGCGCAGCAACCGGGCGAGTGGTGTGCCACGTGGGACGAGCTGGCGGGCGGCATGGTCGCGCGAGATGGCCTGGTGCATCCGCGCCGAGTGGAGGCGTACCAGGTGCGCGTGGATGCCGAGACAGGGCAGCGCGGCGGGGTGCATGAGGCGTCGGCCGCACAGATCGACGCGGCGGCGGAAGGGCTGGTGTAGATGCGGCTCTGGATCTGGTACCGAACCTTTGATGGGGTCTACGTGGGGTGGGAGGACGTGACCCCATCTTCAGCAACCGGGAGTGTCGAAGGCTGTAGGCGGGAGTGGCGTCAACGAGGTTATTGCACCTGTGTCGAGCGGGAGGTGGCGAGTTATGCACTGCCGCTGTAACAAAATTGGTGCTTTGGGCGGGTGGTTTGATGTACCGTGCAGGATAAGCACATCCGTCCGCTCTCGGGCGTTCGGTTGTGTGGGTGTACGCAGTCTGCGGCGCGGTTCCTGTGGCGGGGATCGATGCCATGCAAGCGGAGTGGGTAGCCCTGATTTCGGATGTCTTTACGGTTCGAGGGCAAGTAAGGAAAGGGGGTATTCCTCAAAGATTCGGAGCGGTAAGGCTGCCAAGCGGCAGTGCCTGAGTGGCGCTGTGCTGTGCAGTCATCGCGGTCCTTTGCGCACGCATGGGGCTCACGCGGTCGTACGTCTTCAAGGCGTCGGCATGCGCGGGCGGGATTGTCCCTAAACGTGCAAAAGGAGCCGTGGCGCGGCTCCCTATGCGATTTCGTTGTCTTTTCTCAGTCCCGAGGCCCGCTGGGCGCGGGAAAGGAAAGGAATTGACTCCACGATAGCAACGCAGCCCTGGCGGCGCAAGCCCCTTGCTGCACTTTTTTATGACCAGCGCATGAGGTATCCGCGCGGTAACGGGAGAGCTGCACCCTAAGCAGCCGAGGTTAATGGGATGGGTTCGAGGCTTGCAGTGATGGATTTGGCCGCGCATGAGCGACGCGGCTTTGATGTGGCAAGGGCAGTGCGTGGCACCCTGCTGGGATGTCCCGCGGCTAAGTCGGTGCTGCTGTTGCTGGGTGAGTGTAGCGACGCTGCCGGCGTGGCGTTTCCGTCGCGGGAGCGCATTGCGCGTGAGACGGATTGGGATCTGCGGACGGTGCATCGCGCGATCCAGTGCCTGCGCGAAATCGGCCTGGTGACGGTGGTCAAGATTTCCCGGGCAGAGCAGCGTGAGCTGGGCAAGCTGCAGGCGGAAGAGTTTCATCTGACGCTCGCCATGCTGGGCCGCAATTTGACTGAGGAGTTCGGGCAAATATGGCGGGCTGCCCAGGCTCCGCGTACGCGGAAAAGTGTCTCACAGACAGTGGAGCAGGATGCTCCAAAAAGTGTCTGCCAGACAGTAAAAAGTGTCTGCCAGACACTTCCCCCAGCCCCCCTATTAGGAGGAACCACCAAGGAACTACCAATCCCCCCTAACCCCCCACGGGGGAACACGCCAGAGGAGCGCGATGTACCAGACGATCCGCTCGCCGGTGAGGCCTGGCGGCAGGTGCAGCTCCTGCTTGCCCGTGAGGTGGGTGTGCAGAGTTTTACCACGTGGTTGCGGCCGACGCGTGGTGTGGCCGTGAGCGAAAACGTGCTGCAGGTGCGTGTGCCGTCTGCCCACTTTCTGCACCTGAGCGATCGCTACGGCGGGCAGGTGCGTGATGCGCTGACGGCGCTCGGTTTGCCGTTGCGTGATGTGCGATTTGTGGCTCCGGAGCCGATGGAGGAGCGGGCGCGCGTGCCTGTGCCGGTGCTTGGATTGCGCCCGGCGAGGCGGGAAACGTGAGATCGGCGCGATAGCTTACACGTGGGCTCTCGCCGGGTCAAGAGCAATGCCCTATCCGTGTGTCAAATGCAACAGCGATCGGGCATTTGCTTGCAATCGGGATGCGGCTCGGTTTAGGTTTGCAACTGTTGTACACAATTGATCTGCGTCAGCATGAGCAGCGCGCCTCTTCGGAGGCTAGTCCGGCGTAAATAGGGCTTTAGTACAGGCAGGCACCGTCGCGTTTAGGCAGAGCGGTGGTGGTTGTCAAGGGATGTGGTGAGCAGGGCTTCCAAGTCTTTTCTCTGCTGGCCGCATGGCAAGGCAGTGGTGCGGGCGTGGCAAGTAAAACGCCATGCCACGAACCAGAAACAGCCGTCGTCGTCAGCAGACGGGAAACCAGTATTACCTTGTGCGCAAAGACGGTGCGCTGTCTCCGCAGATCTGCGGAACGCTGTCCTATGCGGACGGTGAAATCCGTGTCCGCCGTGGCCAGGCGTTGAAGGTCTACGACGAACGGGGGGCAGTGATCGGGTTCCAGTTGCTGGATGCTGGAAAGCCTGAGTCCGCTCATTCGGAACCCAGTAGTTGCGTGATATCGCGTGGCGACATGGAACTGTTGGCCGGGCGATGGATGCGTCGCGGTCAGTCGCAAACGCAAGGGTTGACCGAAAAGCAACGGGCGGAACGTGCGTTGCGGGTGAGCCCGCACACCCTGAAGTATTTGCCGGAAATGGACGCCGTAGAGCTGGCCAGCGTGAAGCAGGCCTGTTTCACCGCGCCGGTTTCGGTAGCGGGTGACAAGGCGGTCCGGGTGTATCCGAGAGGGTGAGTCGTGACAACCCGTGCAGGCGCAGTGAGGCCTGGCTGACCAGTGGCGGCGGACTGCTGGGCGACGCCGATAGCAACTCGGCAAATCAAGGGGGCGAGCCTGCTGTGGGCTCGCCTTTCTTGTTGGCCCTTGGAGGTTTTCGTGGCCGGAGCAGAGTCAACCGAGGCAGAAAAGCCGCGCGAGTGGCTTAACGATCGTGAGATAGCCGCCCTGTTTTATGACCTGATTCGCCCCCAGACGGAGGAGCAGACCAGGGTCTTGAACCTGATGCTGAAGGAGGCGCAAAAGTCAAACATTGCGCTGTTTATGCTGACGGGCGATGGCACGTTTAAGGGCCAGCTCCCGATGATTCTGGACAATCAGGCGATCATGCAAAGGCGGCAGCGAGTGCAGGGCCGCCGGCTGAAAAAAGTGGAAGCGCAGCGTGAGTTAGACCACGCGCAAAACAATGCGGCGCGCGAGAAAGACATGCGCTGGATACGCAAAGAGCTGCGGGCGGTGCGGCGTAACCAGCTTTGGATCGTGCGAAGGTCGCGTGGCCTTTATGAGTGGTGCACAACCAAGGACGATACAGGCAAATACTCCCGCGCGAGACTCGCTGCGCTTTATGGGTCGCTGATCGGCGCGGAAGAGACAGTACGCCATGTGCTGCCTGTGGTGTGGCACAAGATTCTCGCGATGGCTCACGCGATCCGGATGTAGCGGCTGATGCTGGTTCGATTCATGGAGCCGCGTGGGTCGTTCCGCGCGGGGGAGTGCTGCGCTTCGTTGAGTGAGCGCACGGTGCAGGAGCTGCTAAACGCGGCCATTGTGGAGGTGGTTGTGCCGAGTTATCAAAATCCTCCCGGCGCTCCGCTGGTGCAGTTCAACGGGCCAGTGCAGTTTACGCAGGACGAGGTGGCTGCGGCGTGCCGCCGTGTCGGCGTGTCGCTGGCTTTGCCTGCGGGCAGTGGCTTGGATGGCGCGAAGGTGTTGTGGGCTTTGAGCGGCGTAGAAACCGGGTTTGGCCTCAACTGCATGCCGCGCCACGAAAAGGGTTATTGCACGGGCAAGTACAGCCTGCATCCGACGATCGTTACACTCACCAAGCGCTGGGGGCACGCGGCTCACAGCAGCTTTGGGGTCTGGCAGGTGATGCTGGGCAATCTGGGGCCGAACGCTTCGCCAGAGAGCTTTGACACGGCCGTGGGTTGTGCGGAGATCGCGGTGACGCATATCAACGCAAACATTCTTCGAGGTTGCACGGCAATCACGCTTGCGCAAATTGCCGATGCGTACAACTCCGGCAACTTCCGGGATGCGATCGTGCCTGAGGTCTACATTGCGGCCGTCGCGAGGAACTACCTGGTGCCGATGCCTGCGCCGAAGATGGCTCCGCAATGAAGCGGCTGTTGTGGTTGATGGTTTTGCTTACCGTGTTTGCCTTTGGCGTGTGTGTGACGCTGACGACGCGGGGTTCTGTCCGTGAGGGATGTGACGATGGCGAGTGGCGAAATGCTGGACATGCTGCGCGGGGCAAGCTGGTGGCGCATCCTGAAAGCGCTGGCTTTTGAGGGTGGACCGAGCGCGACGAAATGGGTGTACCTGGCGCTGAATGCGGTGATGGCGCTGGTGGTGGTCGCGCTGACGGCTGCGGTATGTATCCGCTACGTGCATGCGGGCAGCACGGACGCAGGGATGATGGCGCTGATCGGGTCGCTGGTTGCTGTGTTGCAGGCCTGCGCTACCAACGCCCTGAACCATAGGCGGACGGTGCAGGCGCAGCTTGCCAGTGGCCGTGGGCCGATTGCCGTGGCGGAGACGCCGGTGACGACAGAGCAGCCAGCGGCTGCGGAGGTTTAAGTAAGTCCGCGAGAGCGGTGGAGTGAGTGATGAGTGCAGTAGTCGCAGTAACAGCAGCAGCGGTAACGGCAGTGCCGCACCAGTCGTTTGCGGAAAAGATCGAAGCGGGGTTTAAGCGCCTGTTCGGGCACGCGCCTACTTACGCAGGCATCGCTACGTCAACCATTACGTTTGTCGCGCCGCTTGTGCTTGGTGTCACGGCCTTGGTCGATCCTGCGGCGCTGCCTGTGGTGCAGCCTATCGTGATCAAGATCCAAAGCGCTTTGGCTGCAGCTAACGTGGTAATCAAGGATGCTGGTCCGCAGGCGACGATCGCAACATACCTGCAGAGCGTGACGAGCAACCTTGGTCAGCTTGAGTCCGCGGCGCAAATTAAGAACACGGATCAAGCTGCCAAGCTGACGGGTCTGGTGACGCTGATCAGCGGAGAGGTGCAGGCTCTGCTGGCCCGTCTCCAGCCGCAGGCAAGCTGATGGCGATGCGTCCGTGTGGGCGCTGTGGTG
>CALMAP010000032.1:6797-14399 GCA_937859825.1 uncultured Terriglobus sp.
CTGTGGTGTGGTGCCGGTGTTGCGAGGTTACTGCAAGGCATGCGAGGCGAAATCGCCCAATAGGCAGGCGGAGCAACACCGGGGTCGCTACCGTGATAAGCGAGTCAAGGCGTGGTACGACTCGCAACGGTGGCGGTCGGCTCGGCTGTCCATGCTGGGCAAGTATCCGCTGTGCCAAGGCTGGCGCGAGGGTGAGCATGGTGGCAGGCTGGTGCCAGCGACGGACGTGGATCACATCGTTCCGCATCGGGGCGACTATGAGCTCTTCTGGCGACGCAGCAACTGGCAGACGCTATGTCATCAGTGCCACAGCAGTAAGACGGTGAGGGAGGACGGCGGCTTCGGGCGACCCTTTGTAAAGAGGGGTAGGGGGGATCAAATCTCTGGCTCAAAGGGCTGCGCGACCGCATGGTAAGTTTCGTTTTTTTGTCCACAAAATTAACTAAAAAGGCGAAAAGCGAAAAATGGCGAAGTTGAAAATGACGTTTTTTGCTGATTCGAGTGCGTGAGTCGCCGGGCGGCATGTCAGTGAGCGCTACGGAGCGCTCTGCGGGGTGGTGTGATGGCGCGAGGAAGGCCGAGAAAGCCGATAGAGCATCACATCGCCACGGGCGCTATCTACAAGAATCCAAACAGGTTCAAAGCGCGTCTGGAGATCGCGAAAGCCACCGCATCGGACGTTGATCCTCCTGCTGAGTTTTTGCGCGAGACCCCGGCAAATACCGAACGGCTCGAAATCTGGAACGAACTCATTGCCAGCGCCGAGGGCCACACGAAAGAGGAGGACAAGTTTCTCCTAGAGCAGCTTGTCTACTCGATCCAGTCAACTCGTCACGGCTCGGTGAAGATCTCGATACGCAAGTCTGTGACGGATATGCTCCGCCAGTGGGAAGAGCGTATCCGTCGCCGCCGCGAAGTGCCGGGAAGCAGTTCCGGAGCTGGCGAATCGTTTGGCGAGTTCGCTTGATGGACGTAACACGCGTTATCAGACACGCAAACACGCAGACACGCGCGTGTCTGCGTGTCTAGTCACGCGACATACTGACGCAATAACCGCGTGATTACCACGCTCAGATCGGGTTCCTGCTCATCTTCGGCCTTGCGTTTGGCTTTGCGCAGTACGTCCTTGGGGACGAAAGCGGCAAACCTTGTGTAGTCCGGATCGCTTCGCTTCCCTGTTGCCCGTACGCCATGACGCACCAGGGCGGCCGGTTCGGGGGTGGCAGTTTCTTCCGTGATGGGCTCGGCTGGCCGGTTGCGGCGAGCGCGTAAGGTTTCGGTCAATGTGCTCACTGGAGGATTTCCTTTCCCGCGTCCACGTAGGCCTTCCAGGCGCGCTCGGACGTTTTGTCATTAATGTGTTTGGCGACAGTTCCCTCCCCTGCCGCACGTTCAAACGTTTTCAGGCGCGGGATTTGTGTCTGAAAGATCGGCACACCCATCTCCACCAGCGCTTCACGAAGCGCGGTAGCGTCTTTGGCAGCGTCTACTGGTACGCGGGTCAGCAGGACACGGTAATGCTTGGCTCCCATCTCCTGCAGGGTGGCGACCATCCGCATCAGGCCGTCTACGTCACATGGCGCAGGCACGGTAGGCACAATCAGCAACTCGTCGGCCTCAAAACCGGCGTAGGTCTTTAGATCGTCCATGGTTGGCCGTTGGCCTTTGTCAATCACGATATGGGTGTACTGGCTGGCCAGCTTGGGGCCTTGCCCATCGGGGGCAACGCGGAACGGCAGGCGCTTCCCTTCCCTGCCCTTTTCGTACCAGTCCAAGGCGTTTTTGGTTGGATCGGCGTCCAGCAGCAACGTGGGCGCAAACGAGTTGAAGTAATCGGCCAGGTGTACGGCCGTGGTGGTTTTGGCAACGCCGCCTTTGTGGCTGGCTACAGTGACAAACATGCTCCCTCCTCCTGCGTACTCAAACACGCGCGTAGCTGCGCGTCCGAGAGCGCGAGTGTCCGTGTACGCGGGTGCGCGGACACTCATAACTTACACCAAAAAGTCATAGCCTGACGTAACCATGTGGGTACATGCGAGTCTGCGCGACCGCGTGTGCGGACGCGCGAGTACGCAATGAGGACAGCTAAGGGAGGAAAATCCAAAAAAGCCATTGCCGCTGCGCTGCTGGCGGCACAGTTGCTCTCCCCTTCTGTGGGGAACGCAACACAGGCTGCGCAATCCGATCTGGCGTCGACGGCAGCCACCGTCAAGGACCGCGACTACTCCGCGATTGCCGTGGCGTACTGCCGCGATGTCGTCTCCAAACGCATAGCCGCATGCCTGTATATCCAGCTTGCCTGTCAGGAGCATCTGGACGACCTTGCGGCGCAGCACAGCGCGGATGCGCCGTGGGTCTACGACGCGAAAAAGGGTGAGCGTGTCTGCCGCTATGTTGAGCGTTTTCCGCACGTAAAAAACGACTGGGCGATTGAGGCCGGTCAATCCCGATTGCTGCATCTGCAGCCTTGGCAGATATTCGCAACGTGCCGGTTGTTCGGCATGGTTAGCCGAGCCAGTGGGATACGACGTTTCCGTGAGTTTTACGCGGAAATCCCACGTAAAAACGGCAAAACGACACTGGTCGCTGCCTGGGCGCATTACCTTGCGTTTCAGGACCGGAAGACCGCCGCCGAAGTCTACATCGGTGCCTCCAAAATGGAGCAGGCACTGATCGCGTTTGACGACGCGGCTGCTCAGTTGCAGGATTCGGGCGCGGCCCGCGCCGGGGGTTTGGTTGTCAGCAAGCGGCAAATCATGCGGCCCAGTAGCCGCAGCCGCATCCGGGCCGTGGCAAAGCGGCCGGGTGATGGTGGTTCGCCACACGCCGCCGTGCTGGATGAGCTGCACGAACATGAGCGCAGTGATCTGCGCGACAGCATGGTGCAAGGCATGGGCGCGGACCGCGACCCGATGCTCATCCAGATCACCACGGCTGGCTATGACGTGCACGGCGTCTGTTACGAGGTGCGTTCGCGCGCGGTGCGTGTGCTCACCAAGGTCACTGCCAACGCGCGACTATTTGCGCTGATTTACACGATTGACGAGGCGGATGATCCGCTTGCGCCGGGCGCGTACATCAAGGCAAACCCAAATCTCGGTGTTTCCGTCAAGGCGGAGGACCTGGAAGAAGAGCGACTGCTGGCCCAGAACGAGCCTGCGACGGCGTTTGCGTACCGAACTAAAAAGCTGAACGTGTGGGGCCAGTCGCGTCGCACATTTTTTAACGTCAACGCCTGGATGACGCGTTGCTTCGATCCGGAACTGGCGACCGATCCGAAAACAGGGAAGCGGCAGTATCGCAACCCGGGCATCCCGGCGAAATTCGCGGGCAAGCCGTGCGTCGAAGGGCAGGACCTTTCCGCGCGCATTGACCTTGCGTCACGCGTCAAGATTTTTGTCACGGAAGAGGGTAAGTCGGACGGCCGGCAGGCTGGCCGTCACTACTACGTGTTTGGCAATCACTATGCCCCGCAAATGACGGTACGCAACGGCCAGAACAACGAAACGCTGGCGCAGTGGGCCGATACAGGCTGGCTCAAGGAGCATGATGGCTACGAAATCCAGTTGCCCGAAATTCAGGCGGAAATCCTTGCCGATACCAAGCTCTACAAGTTTAAGGCGCTGGCGTTTGACCCGGCGTTTGCGCGGCAGATGCAGCAGGAGCTGATTCGGGAATTGGGCGAAGGTCTCGTGTGGGACATCAACCAGAATGCACGTGAGCTGTCGGACGGCATGAAAGAGTTTCAGGCCGCCATTGTGGCCGGACGTGTCCACCACAACGGCGATCCGGTGCTCACGTTCGCGATCGGCAACGTGGTCAGTAGGCCTGACCCAAATGAAAACGAGTTTCCCCGGAAAGAGAAACCGGAGAACAAAATTGATCCGGTATCTGCTCTGCTGAACGGCATGAATCGCGTCATGGCTGCGCCCGAAATCACCACATTTAAGTATCGCGGCCTCAGGAGTGTGTAGATGTTTGACGAGTTAAAAAGCCGGGCACGCGAGTACCTGGCTCGCTCGGAGGCATCGCCGCTGTCCATAGCGCCGGGAAAGAAGGACA
Organism: uncultured Terriglobus sp.; assembly: GCA_937859825.1. GTDB lineage: Bacteria > Acidobacteriota > Terriglobia > Terriglobales > Acidobacteriaceae > Terriglobus. The sequence continues at coordinate 10,860 of CALMAP010000032.1, forward strand.
TCACTGGTGTCACCTTTGGCGCGGACACGGTAGGTAAGGTTGCGCGTATCTATCCGCGGCTTGCTGAGGTGCTAGGAAACGGCATGCCGACGTGGAGCGGGGAGTCGGTGACGGCCCGCAGCTCGCTAAGCCTGTCGGCGGTGTACGCCTGCCACAAGCTGATAAGCGAAAGTGTGGGATTCATCCCGGCCGTGCTGCGGCAGCAAAAGGGGAAGTACCAGTACGACGCGGACGATCACCCCATGTTTATGGCGTTGCAGAATGCGCCGAACGACGAAACGTCAGCCCAGACGTTCTGGGAGGTCCTAACCGCGCATTGCGTGATGAGCGGCAATGGCTTCGCGAAGATCACGCGCCGGTCTGGCACCGGCACGGCGATTGAGTTGTGGAACCTGATGCCGGACAACGTAAGGATGGACCGCGAAAAGACTGGGCAGAAGCGGCTTACGTACGTCGTCAAGGAAGATCGTCAGCCGGACAAGTCGTACAGCGTGACCCCCGGTCAGCCGCACGATATTTACCACCAGCGCGGCCTTGGCTGGGACGGTGTACGAGGCTATTCGGTCATCCACATGGCTCGGCAGTCTTGGGGCACAGCTATTGCTCAGGAGCGTAACGTTGCGCAGTTCTACGCGAACGGTGGGCGCGTCCCGTACACGCTCGAACTGGATAAAGATTTCGAGGATGATCAGGAGGCCGATAAGTTCCAGAAAGACTGGCAGCAGACCTATTCCGATCCGCACCGTGCGCCCATCATGCCGCCCGGCATGAAGTACCACCAGATCGGCATCAGCGCGGCAGACGCGCAGTTGCTGGAAAGCCGCCAGTTCACGATTCCCGAGGTGTGCCGCTGGTTCGGCGTGTCGCCGCATCTTGTGGGCGATCTGTCGCGGGCATCGTTCTCGAACGTGGAAAGCCTGGCCGACCAGTTCTACCGCCTCACGCTGTTTCCGTGGACGAATCGCCGCAGGCAGGACTACTGGCGTTGCGTGCTCACGCCAGAAGAAAAAGCTCAGGGCCTCTTCCTAGAAAACGACACAGACGAGTTGCTGAAGGGCTCGTTTAAGGAGCGCATGGAAGCCTATGCCGCCATGCTGCAGTGCGGCAAAAACAGCATTAACGAAGTCCGTGGCTTTGAGGGTGAAAACCCTGTCGAGGGCGGCGACGAGCATTACGTGCAAGTGAATCTCGCGCCGGTTGGGCCGGATGGCAAACCCATCAATACGGGCCGCGTACGAGTCGGAGCAGGGAAGGAGCCATCGTGATGTTTTTTAGCGTTGCGCCGGAGCATTGCATATTGCTGTCCGTAGCGTTGTTTGAGCCAAATCAAATCACGGCTTTCTTCAGCGTGACCTCGGAGGGCCTGCATGCATAACAAGGCAAAACAGAAGCTGCTTGCCGTCAAGTCCATCGCGGAGGACGGCACGTTTGAAGGGCTGCTCTCGCCGTACGGCAACGTGGACGACGGCGGCGATATGGTGGAGCGTGGTGCCTTTACCAAATCCATGGCGGAGCACGGAAATACCGTGCCGATGCTATGGCAGCACAAGGCAGACTGCCCCATCGGGGAATTGACGCTGGACGATCGCGCGGACGGCCTCTGGGTTAAGGGCAGGCTGCTGCTGGATGACGATGTTCCGGAAGCAAAAAAAGCCTACGCGCTGCTCAAAGGCCAGATCATCAAAGGCCTTTCGATCGGCTATGACGCCGTGCAGAAGTCTGTGGTTGACGGCGTCCGCCACCTGAAAGAGTTGCGCCTGTGGGAAGGCTCAGTCGTCACTTTCCCGATGAATACCTCCGCGCTTATCAGCTCTGTGAAATCGCGCGAGCAGAAGGGCGATTTTCTGGAGGAACTGGCAGATCGGCAGGTGAGCGACGCTGGGTACCAGATGATGACCGCGCTGCAGTATGCGCTGTCTCCGCTGGTGTGGTCTGGCCTCTCGCGTGACGAGATGATGACCGCCGCAGAGACGATCTGCGACCAGTTTAAGGCGACCTACCTGGAATACCTGCCGGAGTATTTGGACTATCTTGCCCGCGAGTACGGCATGGATACCAAGAGCTGGCAAGGCAAGCGTGAAGAGAAGTCCCGTGAGATCAAGGCCGGTCGCAAGCTGAGCGGCGAAACTCGCGACACGCTGGGCGATGCCCACGAACACATCAAGTCCGCAGTAGGTCTGCTGGATGACCTGCTGGAAACCGACGACGGCGATCCCGATCCGGAAGACGATGCCGAGGCAAAGTCCGCTGGGGACGCGATCCAGTCCATGCGCAAGCTGCTAACGCAGTAGCAGGCGCGCCAACGCACTAACCCATCCCAAACAAAGGAAAAAATCATGGAACTGAAAGACCAGTTGGCGTCCCTGCAGAGTGACCTGAAGGGCTTCGTTGAAAAAGGCAACGCCGAGATAAAGCAGCTCGGCACTACCACCGCTGAGACCAAGTCCAACGTCGAAAAGATTCAGCAGCAGCTTGACGCCATCGACAAGAAGTTCGCCGACAAGCACGCGAATGAGCCTGTCAAGTCGTTTGCCGATGAATTGAAGGAAAACGAGAGCGTGTCCCGTCTGCTCAAGGACCGCCGCGGCTCGGCCACCATCCACATCAAGGCTGCGCACCAGATGCAGCAGAAAACCATCATCCAGAGTTCGGCTGTCCCGGCTGTCAGCCCGGGCATTCTGGGCGTTGACCAGCGGCCCGGTATCGTTGGTGAGGTCCGCCCGCAACTTACGCTGGCAGACATCATCAGCTCGCGGCCCACGTCGCAGCCGTTGATCAGCTTTGTCAAGGTTGCCACCCCGTTCACCGTTGCCGGAATGGCACCGGAAACCACCTTGAAATCCGAGAACGGTGTAACGTTTGCCGTGACTTCCGAAAAGGTGCGAACGATCGCGACCTTTGTCCCGGCGTCGCGCCAGATACTGGACGACTTCGACGATTTGGAGAGTTATATTCGGGTCAATCTGCCGTACTACGTCAAGCTGAAAAAAGAGCAGCAGATGTTGGCCGGCGACGGCACGGGTGAAAATCTGCACGGCTACATTCCGCAAGCGGTTGCGTACGACACGACAGCGAACGTCGTGGGCGACAACAAGATCGACACCATCGGTCATGCCCTCGAGCAGCAGGCAGAATCATTGGAGTTGCCGCCTGATTTTATCGAAATGCACGTACGCGACTGGTGGAAGATCCGGCTGCAGAAAGACGGTTATGGCCGTTACATCTTGGGCGATCCGCAGACTATGGTGAAGCCCAGCCTGTTTGGCGTTGACGTGCTGCCGACCACGAACATCGCGGTCAACACATTTCTGGTGGGTAACTCCACGCCCATGGCTTCCGAGTTGCGGCAGCGCTTGGACATGGAGGTGTTGATCTCAACGGAAGACGTTGATAACTTCCGGAAAAACATGGTCACAATTCGCGCGGAAGAGCGAGCGGCTTTGATTGTCTACCGTCCCAACGCATTCCGCACGGGCGCTTTCCCGGCCTAACGATAACCCTGCAAAGACGAGGCGGCGGGCCATGCTCGCCGTCTCATAG
>CALMAP010000033.1 GCA_937859825.1 uncultured Terriglobus sp.
GCTCGATTGCCGGGCTTTCGCGGATGTCGTCGGTTTCGCCCTTAAAGGCGAGGCCAAGAACACCAAGACGCTTGCCCCGGAGCGTCCACAATGCGGCACGTACCTTGCTGAGGAAGCGCTTTTTCTGGGTCGCGTTGATCCGCTCCACTTCCGTCAGAAGCGAAAAGTCTACGCCAAGCTGGTCCGCCACGGAACGGAAAGCAGCCACGTCTTTCGGAAAGCAGGAACCGCCATAACCGATACCCGGGCGCAGAAATTTGGGACCGATCCGGCTATCCAGGCCGATGCCCTGAGCTACCTGCTCCACGTTGGCGTCGGCAGCTTCGCAAAGATTCGCTACCGCGTTGATGAAGGAAATCTTCATCGCGAGAAAGGCATTGGAGGCGTGCTTGATAATTTCCGCGCTCTTGGTAGAAGTGAGCAGCAGCGGTGCCGGTGTCTTGTCGTCCAGGCGTCCGCCGATGGCATTCTGCTTGTTGTAGTAAGCACCTGAGGTGAGCGGCTTGTAGATGGCGGAGAGCAGTTCCGCGGCACGAGGACTGTCCGCACCCACGACGATACGGTCGGGATGCAGGAAGTCCTCCACGGCTGTTCCTTCACGAAGGAATTCGGGGTTCGAAACGACGTCGAACATCTCGCGGGAGACGCCATTTCTTTCAATCGTCCGGCGGATCCACTCGTTCGTGTACACGGGAACGGTACTCTTCTCGACGATCACCTTGTAGGTGCCGAGGTGGCGAGCGATCTCATTCGCCACCGCCTCGACATAGGAAAGGTCGGCATCGCCGGTCTCAGATTGTGGAGTGCCTACCGCAATAAAGATCGCGTCGCACACGCTTGTCGCCTCCCCAAGGTCGGTTGTGAACCTGACCTGGTTGTTGCGGTACCGGTCAAGCAACTCCGGCAGATGTTCTTCGTGGATGAGCGAATCGCCACCCTGCAGGGCATCCACTTTTCGCTGGTCATTATCGACGCAGATAACCTGATGCCCGATCTCCGCGAAACAAACCGCTGCCACCAGGCCTACATAGCCTGATCCGACCACCGCGATATTCATGCTTTCACTCATCCTGCGTCTGCGTCCCTCTGCCGCCTGGGAGCACACGAACACACATCCATGCTTCCGGCAATCTGTGTGTAGAACCCCAGTGTATTAGAAGATTCCAGTTGTATTCGTAAATGCTGGCTCACAATCAGCCACAAACGATAGATAGCTGCCGGGTTATCATCGTGTGCAGATGGACCCCCAACAACCGCAACATCCCACACCGCCGGAGACCTCGGCAAGGCAAGCATTTGCAACCGCCACGGCAGACAGTGCAATGTCTGAGGCGTTTGCCGTCCTGCGTAAACGCAGGTGGGTGTTGTTGCTGCTTACGATTTTGGGAATCATCTACGGCATGTATGGGATTCTTACGCAACCGGTTCGGTACGGGGCATCGGGTCGCATTCAGGTTGGCTCAGGTGCAAGCAACGCCTACAAAGAACTGGGAGCCAGCGCCATCGGCCAGACCCAGAACCTGAACAATGAGCTTTTGATTCTCCATAGCCAATCGCTGATGCTGACCGTAGCGCGCGAGATGGACCTGGCAAACAATTCTGCCTTTCTGGGTGAACCCGCACCCTCGACACGCGCGAATATTGACGATCCTGTCGTTCGGGAGAAGGTTGTCGGTAAGCTGCTCAGCACGGTAGAAACTTCGTTGATCACCGGGACACAGGTGCTTTCCATCTCGGCAACTTCACCGAATGCGAAGCTTTCGGCGGACCTGGTCAATCATGTAATGGATGCCTACATCCAGCGCTCCTTCCAGGTGCGCTTTGCCTCCACGGACCGGGTGTCTCGCTGGCTTTCAAACCAGCTTGACGACCTGAAGACACAGGTACAGACATCGCAGGAACAATTGATCGACATGCAGCGCAAGCTGGGGGTACTCGGCCTTAGCGTCGACGCGGCGAGACCTGCATCGACGGAAAGCACGGCAAAGGTCGATGCTCTTTCCACCGCAGAGAGCACCGCGCGAGTCAACCGCATTATTGCGGAGTCTCGCTACAGAACGCTGCAGAATGTCGATCCGAACAATCTGGAAGGGCTGATCGACTCTACCGCCAACGATGTCACATTGAATTCTCTGCGTGGCCAGGTAGCGTCGGCCAAGGCACTGGTTGCAGAGGAGTCTGTGCGCGGCGGCCTTGGTCCAAACAACCCGAAGTACAAGGCAGACGTGGCTCACCTTGAGGAACTTCAACGAGAAACGGAACTGGAGCAAAATCGGCTTCTGGGCCAGGCAAGAGATACCTACTTAGCGGCCAAGAACAACGAAGAACAAACCGCAGCGGCATTGGATGAGGCGAAAAACGAAGCGTACACCATGCGCGATTCGCTGGTGGAGTACACGCTTCGTAAGCGAGAGTACGAGACGAACCGCGCCCTCTATGACAGCCTGCTCGCACGTCTGCGTGGCGCGGGTGTGCAGGCCGGTCTTGAATCCCTGGAGATCGACATCGTCGACCGTGCCCAGCGCCCGGTCCAGCCACGCATGAAGTCCAAGAGCGCAATCCTTGTGCAGGGTGCGATCTTTGGGCTGCTTGCCGGCATCATCATCTCGTTCCTGCTGGAAAGCCTGGATAATGGCCTGCGCAGCATTGCCGAGGTGGAAAGCGTACTCCAGCTTCCCTCTCTTGCCGTGATTCCAAAGGTGCGTCGCGCCACCGGTGAAAGCGGCGCAAAGCTCAGCATCGCGCAGCAGAATGTGCAAGTGCTGGCAACGCCCAAATCGCAGTTTTCTGAAGCCTTCCGCTCGCTGCGCACCTCGCTGCTTCTGTCTCGGACAGGTCATCCTCCCCAGATCATCACCGTTACCAGCGCAACGCCCGCGGAAGGCAAAACGACCTGTTCCACGAACCTGGCCTGCATCTTCGCACAGGGTGAAACTCGCGTGTTGCTGATCGATTCTGACTTGCGGCGTCCCAATGTTCACCATCGCTTCGGTCTAAACGGCAGGGTCGGTCTGTCCACCGTGCTTGCCGGTTCAACAACCTTTAACGAAGCGATCCAGCACATTCCGGAATTACCGAACCTGGACATTCTGTGCTGCGGCCCGGTTCCGCCGTTCCCAACGGAGATGCTCTCTTCTGATGTTATGCGTGACCTTCTGCAGGATCTTCGGCAGCGTTACACCTACATCATCGTGGATTCTGCTCCGATTCTTTCGGTCAGCGACAGCGTGATCCTTTCTCGACAGAGCGATGCCCTTGCGCTGGTAGTAAGGCACGGAAAGATCAGCCGGCATGTGGTGCGAAGGGCTGGCGATCTGCTCGCTCGGGCGAACGCACCGCTCACCGGCGTCGTGCTGAACGCGGTCGATATGAACTCACCGGATTATTACGGCTACTACGGCTATTCCGGATATTCGGGGTACTCCTCCAGCAACACGGATGCAGAAGCATGGGAGGCGGAAGACCATGGAACTACCGCGAGAGGAGGCAAGGCATGAAGACGCAAACCTACATGATGCTGGTGATTGTGCTTGCTCTCTGCGGTGGAAGCGCCAAAGCACAATTCAATGGTCCCGCGGACACGGCACGCGACACCGTCAACACGCCTCACGTCCTCACCACCGATCCCGATATCCTCTATCCCAAAACACACAACACTTTGTTGCGGGCCGGCGATTCGCTTCGAGTGACCGTCTACGGACATCCGGAGTACGTTGCTCTGGGTCGAATCACCGAAGAAGGACTGCTCACCGTTCCCCTGATTGATCCGGTTGCCGTCGGTGACCTTAGCGTGCCGGACGCCCGGCAAAAGATTGCGGAAACTCTTGAAACCGCGGGCA
>CALMAP010000034.1:0-8604 GCA_937859825.1 uncultured Terriglobus sp.
GCGCAGGACGACCTGCGACGCGGGCATCTCGTTCGCAGCGAGATCGGCTGGGAACATCGCCTGATGGTGGACGCAAACCAGCGCTGGGGCGTGGACGAGGCCATCCACCGCACAAAGCAGCTTGCGGAGCTGCAGCCGTGGTGGATGGAAGAACCGACCAGTCCGGACGACATTCTGGGCCACGCACGCATTCGTAAAGAGAGCGGCGTTCGCATCGCAACGGGTGAGCACTGCCATAGCCGCGTTATGTTCAAGCAACTGATGCAGGCAAACGCAATTGACGTGTGCCAGATCGACAGTTGCCGCGTTGCGGGAGTGAATGAGAATCTCGCCATTCTTCTCATGGCAGCAAAGTTCGGTGTGCCTGTTTGCCCGCATGCCGGGGGCGTGGGTCTGTGCGAGTACGTGCAGCACCTCTCCGCGTTCGACTACGTCTGCGTGTCAGCCAGCATGCAGGACCGCGTGATTGAATATGTCGATCACCTGCACGAACACTTTCTTACCCCTGTCCGCATTGCCCGCGGGCACTACCTCATGCCGGAGGAGCCGGGATACAGCATTCAGATCCACCAGGCAAGCCTGGACGAGTACGCTTTTCCTGATGGCAGCTTCTGGCTCCAGAACCCGGACTGACGTTCGCGATGACTCTCCATGCCATGCCGCAAGTGCAGGCACCCTTCCCGAAGGTGCCGCGCCCCATCATCGTGGTCGGTGCCGGCAGCATCGTGCGCGATGCCCACCTTCCGGCATACGCGAAAGCGAAACTTCCCGTGCAGGGCATCTATGACCTGTCATCGGACCGTGCGCAAACGCTTGCGGAACAGTTTGGGGTCCGTCGTGTTTACTCGACACTGGACGAGGCGTTGCTCGACGCAGGAAAAGACACGGTGTTCGATGTTGCCGTTCCTGCAAACGCACAATTAAGCGTACTGCCCTACCTTCCAAAGGGGGCTGCGGTGCTGCTGCAAAAACCGATGGGAGAGACGCTTGCGGAAGCGAAAGAAGTTCTGCGCATCTGTCGCGAGCGCGGTCTCTCCGCAGCCGTGAACTTTCAGCTTCGCTTTGCCCCCAAGCTGCTGGCGGCGAGGGCCCCCGCCGACGCGGGCATGCTTGGCGAAGTGCACGACATGGAGGTGCGCGTAAGCGTGCTGCAGCCGTGGCACATGTGGGCGTTTCTCGCAAAAGCGCCGCGGGTTGAGATTCTGTACCACTCCATTCACTACATCGACCTGGTGCGGTCCTGGTTCGGCACGCCGCAGTCGGTCTACGCCAAGACGACCGTCAGCCCCATGGCACCGTCACTTGCCGCCACCAGGAGCGTTGTCATCTTCGATTACGGGGAACGCCGCCGCGTGTTCCTCCACAGCAACCACGGTCACGACTTCTCGCCGGATTCGCAGGCGAGCCTTGTGCAATGGGAAGGGACCTCCGGAGCGATGCAGGCACAGATGGGCGTGAACCTCGACTACCCACGTGGCAAGCCCGACACGCTTCGCATGATTCGTCGCGGCGATGAGAGCTGGACCGACTTGCCAGTTCATGGAAACTGGTTTCCGGACGCCTTCGTCGGCAGCATGGGGTCGCTGCAGGCCTTCGTGGAAGGCAGCGCACAAACTCTTCCCACGTCCGTAGAGGACGCGATCGATACCATGCGCACGGTTGAGGCCGCGTACCGCTCAAGTGAGCGCGGCGGCACCGTACTGCCGGAGTAGGTTCCGACTATGGCCAAACGCATCGACGCGCACCATCACCTTTGGCGCTACACGCGCGAGGAGTTCGACTGGATCGGCGACAAGATGGCGGAAGTGCGCCGTGACTTCCTCGTGCAGGACTTGGTCCCAGAACTTGATCGCGCGGCAGTCGATGCGGCCATCGCGGTGCAGGCGCGGCGCACCGTGCAGGAAACAGAGTGGCTGCTGAAGTGTGCCGCGCAGACAGACCGCATCGCCGCCGTCGTCGGCTGGCTTCCCTTGGATACGCCCGGGACGGCAGCCGCGCTGCAGCCTTTTCTAGCATCTCCGAAATTTCGCGGGGCGCGTGAGATAGCCCAAGGTCAGCCGCAAGGCTTTCTGCTGCGGCCTGCATTTCAGCAGGGACTTTCGATGCTCACAGATGCCGGGCTCGTATACGAGATCCTGATCTACGCGGACCAGCTTGCGGAAGTAGTCGAACTCGTCGACCGGCACCCTCACCAGACGTTCGTTCTGGACCATGCCGCGAAGCCGCACATTGCGGCGGAAACACTGCAGCCATGGCGGGAACAGCTTGGCCAGTTGGCGATGCGGTCGAACGTCGCCTGCAAGCTCTCCGGCCTGGTTACCGAAGCGGACTGGCGCAACTGGACACCCAACGACCTGCGCCCTTATCTTGATGCGTGCGTGGAGAGCTTCGGCCCCGACCGTTTGATGGCGGGTTCCGACTGGCCCGTATGCCTTGTCGCTACGGACTACCTGCGTTGGTGGCAAACGCTAGATGCCTATTTCGCCAGTTTCAGTTCGGATGAAAAAGACAGGATCTTCGGTGAGAATGCAACCCGGCTTTACCAACTTGCGACAACATGAGAGAACGGCACGATGCAGATAAGCGCCCCGAAGCCGTCCGCCTCCACCACGCATGACGTGAGCGCGCCGATCTTTCCGCAGGGGCAGATGCTCCTCTTCTGCATCATCACGATGCTGTTCTTCATTTGGGGCATGTCGAACAACCTCACCGACATCCTGGTGCAGCAGTTCAAGAAGTCTTTTCTGTTGACGCCGCTTGAGGCGCAGCTTGTGCAAACGGCCGTCTTCTTCGGTTACTTCTGCATGGCGCTGCCCGCGGGCGTGTTGATGAGCCGGCGTGGTTATAAGACGGGGATCGTTACCGGCCTTTGCCTGTTCGGCACGGGAACGCTGATGTTCTGGCCCGCGGCCATCATCGCTAAATACTGGCTAATGCTGACGGCGCTCTTCTTTGTCGGCTGCGGTTCCGCTACGCTGGAGACGGCTGCGAACCCGTTCATCACGCAGTTCGGGCCGGAGTCCACCGCGGAACGGCGACTCAACTTCGCGCAGGTCTTCAACCCACTCGGAACTATCGTGGGTGTGGTCGTAGGAACATTCTTCATCTTTTCCGGTGTGGAGCTTTCAGCCGCCCGTGTTGTGGAGATGAAAGCGGCGGGCACTTACGTGGCCTACCTGCACAGCGAGATCATGCGCGTGGTACCTACCTATGTCACGCTGGGCTGTGTCGTGTTGCTGCTCGCCCTGGTGATCTCGCGGCAGCGCTTTCCTCAAATAGAAGAAGATACAGGCGCAACATCCGTCGCAGAATTGAGGGAAAAGATTCGTTCCCTGCTGCGTATCGCTTCCTTGAGATCGGCCATCGGCGCACAGTTCTGTTATTGCGGGGCGCAGATTGCGACGTGGTCTGCGTTCATCCCTTATGTGAAGCAGTACACAGCCGCGACGGAGCGAACAGCCGCACTCTACTTGACTGGAAACCTTGTCGCGTTTCTGCTGGGCAGGCTTATCTCTACCAGCTTGATGCGGTGGTTCTCCGCCGCGCGCATGGTAGGCACTTACTCGATTGTGAATATCCTGCTGCTTGGTATCGCCATCCTGCGACCGGGCGTGACTGGTGCTGTTTCCCTGGTGCTGACAAGCTTCTTTATGTCGATCATGTTCCCTACGATCTTCGCGCTTGGCGTAAGAAAGCTCGGTGCTGAGACCAAGCTTGGCGGTTCCTTGATCGTGATGGCTGTTGTAGGGGGCGCGATCGTGCCGCCAATGCTTGGACTTATCGCAAAGCACTTTGCCAGTTATGCAGCAGGATATTGCCTGGTCGTTGTGTGTTATGCAGTGGTGTCGGCGTTTGCGTTTCGAGCTCACCGACGAAACCTGGCCATTGCAGCGCCTGTGGTTCTCTAGCGTGCAGGCGTTACGGCTCATCGCTGTAAATCGAGATGTTCATTTTTGCGCCTTGCCGTAGCCGTGCGCGATACATCCCGGGCGTGTTGAAGCTCCAGACAGCTTGACTATCTGGCGTAATGGCAATCAGACCGCCAACGCCATCCAGCTTCTTCAAGCGAGTGTGAATGATGGTGTCCGCTGCTTGTTGCAGAGGCATGTGCTCGTACTGCACCAGTCCGCACACGTCACGCGCAATCGTAAGCCGGATGAAGTATTCGCCGACGCCTGTGGCCGACACCGCGCACGATTCGTTGGAGGCGTATGTGCCCGCACCGATAATGGGCGAATCGCCCATGCGCCCCGGCAACTTGCCCTGCGAACCACCCGTGGAAGTGCCAGCAGCAAGATTGCCGTGACGGTCCATTGCAACCACACCGACGGTGCCGTAGTGACGGGCAGGTTTCTCCACCGATGCAAGACCGCCTGCGGGAACCAATGCGGCAGGCGCGGAAGGAGCTCCGGCCGGACGCAACGGAATAGGCTTGCCCTCGCTGCCGAGCTGCTTCACCAGCGCCTGCCATTTTCCTTCGTTGAAGTAGTAAAGCGGATCCACCTGCTCGCCGTGAATGCTGCTCAGGAACTGGTCTGCACCGGGTCCGACCAGCATCACATGCGGCGTCTGATCCATGACCGCGCGGGCGAGCGTAATGGGATGCTTTGCAGTGCGAACGGCAGCGACGGACCCGGCGCGCAGTGTCTTGCCGTCCATGATGGCGGCATCAAGCTCGTTGAATCCTGCAGCGTTATAAATAGCGCCTTTACCGGAATCGAATAAACCCGAATCCTCAAGAATGCGAATGGCGGACTCCACTGCCTGAACGGAAGTGCCGCCACTGTTCAGGACCTTGCCGGCTGCCTGAATCGCCTGCGCCAGGGTCGCGCGGAACGCCTTGTCCTGCTCGGGCGTGGTGGTGTCACGCGCAATGTCACCGGCTCCCCCGTGCACTTCGATGAGCCAAGGTTTGTTGGTGGCTTGCGCGCCGATGGCGGAGGTAAGGACTCCCGCCGTGAAGCACAGAAATGCAAGTGCAAGCTTCTTCATAGCCCTCCGGGCAGATGTTCTTCGATGTTCGTGGCGATAGTCGGGGCGCATCAGTCCTCTGCGGCGCGCGTGCTTTACGGAAACGACGTCACCTTCGGCGTTACGCGAGGCCTGGTCTGAGTGCTGCCGCCCCTATCGTCGATTACATTTCGGATCGCCCCCAGGTTGTCGAGAGCAACCGTGATCATGTAATGGAAGCGGACGCCCGGTGTTCGCGGAACTTCGATGGCACGGTCTAGTTCCACGTCAGGGTGGCGAAAGACGCTGTAGATCCCCAGCCCCCACGCCTCATGCTGCTTCACCGTGTCCGCTACCTTGTAGCTTGCCCAGCCTCTGGCACCGTGAGGGTCCGTCCACGCAGGCTGCGTAGGCGGATCGTACGGTATCTCCGACTGGTAGAAGTAGGTGCGCCCTGCTTCGCCGTTCCATAGCACCTGATATTGCTGATGGTGCTCCACGAACAGGCCGTAGATGGTCACACGGTTGCCGTTCACGATCAGGCCGTTGTCGCTCTCGTTCACCGTCCAGCCCACGCCACCACGGCCATGATCGGCGCGCCAGATCCAGGTGTGATCCACGACCGTGTCATCGCTGTCGATGATCAGGTTGGCGCTTACTTTACCCACAGCAGCACCGCCCACGCGGAAGAAGACATCATGCAGCACAATGGGATTTGCCGCATGCGAGAGGTGCGTACCCTGCAGTCCGACGTGCAGCAGCGAAGGTGACTTCTGCTCACCCGCATCGAAGAGCAGACCTGAAACGGTAACGCCATCCACGTCCGCTACGGTCATGGCTTCAGTACCGCGCACCGCGTGCAGCGTGGCAAAGCCAAGGCCGAGCACTGTGGCGTCTTTGCGCGTAATACGGATGGGTTCTGTAAGGTCATAGGTACCGGGTGTGAGCAGCAGATTTTTACCCTGAGTCAAGGCAATGTTGATAGTCGCAGCCGTGTCACGCTCAGGCCGGGCGATATAGAACTTCGTAAGTGGCACGATGCGGCCCGGCGTAGTGCCGCCATGCCATGAAACTCCGCTCGCATTGCGCACCAGCGCGGGAACGCGTACCGCGATCTGGCCACCCTTCTGCATTTCGAGGTATGGGTGCTCGCGCACAACGGGCGTCGTCGGAACCTTCGTGTACGGCGGTTGCGGCCATTCGCCTGGCGGCATTTGCGGTGTGCCGACGAACACCATGTTCCAGTTCGAGCCCGTCCAGCGCTGCCACTCCGTGTTGCGTGACATCCATTGCTGCTGCGTGCCGGAATCGACCATGTCGTCTATAACGGTGTCGCTCATCCATCCGCCGCTGGCCCAGCCGTGCTGCTGGTTCAGCACCATGTTGCCGTGCACGTGCATGCGCCGGAACGAAATCGCCTGCGATACCGCCCACTGCATGGTGCCGCTCTCCGGTGTGACGGAGAAGCCTTCCGCCGAACGCCAGAAGGTGGTGGTCGCGTTGTTGTTGGGCGCAGCCGCGTCCACGCGAACGTCGCCGGTAATGTGCACCGCATCGGGCGAAGCGCCCAGGCCGATCACCTCTGTGTAAAAGCCTATGGGCAGTTTCAGGTGATAGGTGCCTGGCGCAAACACGAACGCATAACGCCCAGTGCCGAACTCGGCATGCTGCTGCTGCGCATACACAGAGTCGACCTTTGCCTGGATGTCTTCCATCTTGTCTTTAGGGGAGTACACGAAGACATTCGGTCCCAGGTCCGGCATAGAGATGACGCGCTGCCCGCCTGCACTTGCCATAAGAAGGTGTGTGGACGAAATAGTTGCGAACGCAAGAGCGACGGAGAGACGTAAGACAGGCACGAAGGTTCCTTTCACTCTTTCCTGCTCTCTTAAGAGTCGAAAACAGTATGCCAGTCGGTGCTGTGATGGCTAAGTTGACTTGCTTTTCCATTTGGTACGGTAACTTCGGCCCTCTTTGCTGAATGTTTCTAGCACCGATTGGGTTGCCAGGGATGTGGGACACAGACGTAGTACGGCGTGTCCAGATCTTTCTATCTCTGAGCGCCTGCAAGAAGAAGGTCCACGATGCGCCGAGCGCTTGTCTCCCAACCTGGGATGAAGGTGGTATGAAAGACGCCAATCATTGCGCGCAGCAGGTCTTGCGGGTCAGTCTCAGGTTTCAGCGCACCTGCGTCCATGGCGTATTGCACCAGCATGAAGAAGCTGCCGTGGATCTGGCCGCGTGCGCCTTCCAGCAGACGCATGGAGCCTCCCGGCACCGTTTCCATGGCCGGCAGGATGAGCCTCTTGTGCGCCACGTGCTCCACAAAAACATAAAGCCACTGGCGTAACGCCTCCAGCGGAGGCTCAGTCGTAGAGAGTTGCCGGGCAGCTTCGACCAGCCTGGATACCTCATCCTGATAGACGGCTTCGATCAGCACCTCGCGCGTTGGGAAGTGCCGATACAGGGTGCCGCTTCCGACACCAGCCAGGCGGGCAATGTCGTCCAGGGAAGCAGTCGCGCCGTCGCGTGCGAACGCTTCCCGCGCCGCACGCAGCAGGCGTACGCGGTTTCGCTGCGCATCTGACCGAAGTCTTGGCGCGGACGTTTGTGCCTGTTCGCTCTGGTTCGTCATACCCATCAATATTTTATTGCAACCGGAGACACTCTCCACTTGTCTAAACGGAGAGCTTCCCCGCTTTCAATGGAGGGAGAGGTTCTACTTGAAAGGACGCTTACCATGAAGATCTTTGTTACAGGAGCGACTGGCTTCATCGGCACTGCACTTGTCACGGAATTAGTCGAAGCAGGCCACCAGGTGCGCGGCATGGCTCGCAGCGATGCCGGTGCGGAGCAACTGCGACAAGCAGGGGTTGAGGTACATCGCGGCGATTTGAACGACCTCGACACTCTGCGTGCAGGCGCCTCCGGCATGGACGCCGTAATTCACCTCGCCTTCAATCATGACGACATGTCGAAGTTCGCGCAGTCCGGCGAGGCAGAGCAGCGTGCCATCGAGGCGCTTGGCGCGTCACTGGGCCCGGGCAAAGTGCTGGTGGCGACCTCTGGCACCGGCCTGGCCAAGGGCGAGCCGGGGCATGTTCGCACCGAGCAGGACCCCTCGCAGGAGGGTTTCCCGCGCAACCCGGAGGCGGCCGCCAAGGCTGTGTCTGAGCGGGGCGTGAATGTGGCGGTGGTGCGGCTGCCGCAGGTGCACGACACGCGCAAACAGGGCTTGGTCACATGGATGGTGCAGACGGCACGCGAGAAAGGCTTGTCCGCTTACGTGGGCGATGGCAGCAATCGATGGGCAGCCGCGCCGCGTGAAGACGTGGCACACCTGTACCGGCTGGCTGTGGAGCAGACCGGACCCGGTTTGACCATCTATCATGCCGTGCAGGAAGAAGGAGTGACGCTGCGGGAAATTGCGGAGGCGTTAGCGCAGGGGCTGAACGTGCCACTGCGGTCCATCTCGCCGGAGAATGCGGGAGCCCACTTCGGCTGGATCGGCCACTTCGCTGCCGTGGACATGCCCGCATCCAGCGCATGGACCCAGCAGAAGCTGGGTTGGAAGCCGACCGGTCGCGGCCTGATCGCCGACCTCAAGGACATGGATTTCCACCAGCAGTGACCCGCGCAGTTGGGCTGTTACCC
>CALMAP010000034.1:8614-15710 GCA_937859825.1 uncultured Terriglobus sp.
AACGTAATTGGATTCCCCCCAGCAGTCCCCCGGGAATTTGGGCGGTCCCCGTGCACCCTGGGTAAAAGCTCAACTGCCGCGAAGCATGGCCGTTAACAAGTGGAACTTTTACTGGAGTGATCCGTTGCATCAAGCGGCTCGCGCGTTATCCACTCACACTGTCTGACGACCGCAGGTTGCGGCTACTCGCCAATCAGGTGCAGCACGATCTCGCGGCGGTGGGGGCGTAGCCTGTGCTCAAAGAGGTATACGCCCTGCCATGTGCCCAGGGTAAGAGCTCCATTTACGAACGGAATGGAAAGCTGCACCTGCGTAAGCGCGGTCTTCAGGTGAGCGGGCATGTCATCGGGACCCTCGTAGTTATGCACGTATGGCCCATCGTCTGGCGCGATACGATCGAAGTATGACCGTATGTCGCTCTGCACGGTTGGGTCTGCGTTTTCCTGGATAAGCAGAGAAGCGGAGGTGTGCCGGCAGAAGACCGTCAGCAGGCCAGCCTGCATGCCCTGTTGCTGCACCCACTCGTCAATCCTCGACGTGAACTCATACAGTCCCTTACCGCGTGTCTGAATTTCTATCGTGTGCACAGCCTGTTTCAATGATTTCACCGCTCCGGCTCTATCTGATGCAGCGCATGGCTTGGACTGCATTCCTATGCTTGTCAAAGGATGATGTTCTCCAAGCAGCCGCGTACCAGCTTTACGGTTCAGCGCACGGTCGCGTGCATTCATCGACGACATACCCTGCCCCGTATGCCACAGACTACGACTCGAACCCTCGTACATAGGGTACGTTCGGCGGCCTCGGCCCAATTTCAAAGAGCGGCCCGTGCGTTGAGTGATAGCTCATGTTCATACATGGAGTTGCGATCCGGCGCCCCACAGCCGAGTAACGGCCGTTCTCCCAGTTCGATTCCATGTAGTGGTTCACAATGCCAGTGGAGAGCAGCAACCGCTCCGCATGGAATGGTTCCTTTCTCGTTAACATCATCTCCACGATCCAGTGCTCATGCCCGTTCGCTGCGTGATACTGCGAGATTGGACCAGGCCAGCCAAGCATGGAGACGATTGTCGGATCTTTCTGTCCCTCAATTTCGCCAGCATAGGTCCATCCCACACCCGAACCGGAGATCACGGCGCCCCTGGTGCCATCGTTGTACTCCACGACACAGACGGCTGGCCTTCGACCTTCCTGAAAGTATCCGGGTTTCAAGGCGAACTTACTCCGTACTGCTTCCAAAAGGTTGCCGGCCCAGGCATTCGCTTTGACCCAGTTCCATGTTTCGGGACCGCGAATGGACTGCACCGATTTGACTCCCGTCTCACCTCCCCTACGGCGATCGACAAAGGCTTGCAGAACGTCGATGCAGTGGGAGATAGCTCCTTCATCCGGCGCGTCTCCTACCACGATCGAGCTTCGAATAGGTGTCTCGACAGCAAGCTCAATCTCGGGCTTGCGAAAGTAAGTCGGAATGGAAGATCCACCGGTAAGTGGAAAATTCAGTTCTCGCGATTTGTCGAACATCCACTTGGCGTCGTCCCAGTTGTAAGAGAGATGCTTGTCATTAAACACGGGAACCGAGCGCTTGCTCTGCTCGAAAACATGAATTACCTGCTGGTAGATCCACCATCGCGGCAGCAGCCAGTGTCCCTTTAGATCGGTTGGATAATTTCCATGTTCTGCGACAATCACAACACCGTCCACGGCAAGTTCTGTTCCACCAAGCGTGACCGCTTCACCTACTGTTTTGAAAATCGGAATGTTCTTCGCCTTGCAGACCTTCTGGCCAAGCAGGCTCGTTTCGAACTGATGGATATATACGGACACTACGTCTACTTGGGAAGGAGTGTTTGTGCCATGCCACCAGTATCCATCCAACAGCTTGTTGACGATCCAGTCCGCATGCGAGGTCGGCAAACCCCAATAACTCACCAGACAAGCAACACGAGGCCGTCTCTGCGGCACCTGGGCTCCGGCGACAGGCACGTTACCGGTCAACGCCGCCAAGCCGGCCATGCCTGTAACACCCAGCATTTCACGTCGGGTAAGAAGAGAATTCGGCTGCGGAGTTTCGGTGATTCGCGACGAGTCCTTTAGATTGGCGGCCATCTTGTTTTCTTTCCTTGAGGAGCATGTGGCGTTCCGTTTCCATTCTTTTACAGCATCGGGCCCGCTTTGATCAGTTCACGATCCGCCTCCGTCTGGAACTTGCTGTGAGTGAGGTACTTGCCGGCGGATTTGCGTTTGGCAAGTCGGAGTAGACCTCGACCGAGGTGACGGCCCCTGGCGGACGCATTGGATTGCAAAGCCGGTCCTCTTCCGAATTGGTCAAAGCTCCCGGACCAGATTTGTTGCAGGCGTGTGTCCTTACGCAATTGGAGTTGCATTGCTCTCGTTCTGGTACAGAGCGTAAAGGGTGTTTTGCTGCCTTGCTTTGCAAAAGCGCAGTGGCTGGAACTCACCTTGCATCAAACAGACACGCTCCCCCCTTGCTACCTGTCGCATCCTGCATGCAACACGTTTGGCGGGCTCAATGGCAGACGCAAAATGCGCGTTGCGATGGTATGCTTCGCCCATCCGCTTATCTGCAGGAGTGCGTCCGGAAACCGTGCGACGCTCCACCATTAAGGAGTGTTGACCTGTATGTTCCTCGCTTTGCGTCCGCGTTTCCGTTTCGCTTCCATTGCACTTGGGGTGGCGACCCTTGCATATGCCGCAGTGTCGGCCGCGCAGACGCCCGGGCGGTATGGTTATTACCGCGATCCCGCAGTGCACGGCGACACGATCGTCTTTACTGCCGAGGGAGACCTGTGGACGGTGCCACTTGCAGGCGGAGTGGCGCATCGGCTGACATCGGCACCCGGCGAAGAGGCGGCTGCAACGATCTCACCGGACGGCTCGACCGTTGCCTTCATGGGCAGCTACGAAGGTCCGGAAGAGGTCTATACCATGCCTCTGGCCGGGGGCCTTCCGCAGCGCCGTACATGGGATGGAGGCAGTTCCGCCGCAGCGTGGAGCCCGGATGGCCGGTTGCTGGTAAGCACGATCCGCTACTCCGGCTGGTACGACAGCAATCTTGTGTTGTTGGACATAAAAGGCAAGCGAGAACGTGTTCCGTTGGAAGGCGGCTCGCAGGCGGCGTACAGCGCGGACGGTAAAACCATCTTCTTTACACGGTTGGATTATCAGGGCAGCCGGACCAAACGCTACCAGGGCGGTTTCATTCAGAACCTGTGGCGATGGGACGGATCAGGTGAAGCCGTACCGATCACGGGCGACTACAACGGCATCTCCCGCACTCCCGTGATGGCAAGCGGCAAGCTGCTGTTTGTGAGCGACCGGAGCGGCGTGATGAATGTGTGGACCGCCGATCGTGACGGCAGCAAGGCCAAACAGCTTTCCAGGCAGAAGACCTTTGACGTGGAAGGCCTGGCGGCGGACGGAGACCACGTGGTCTACGCATCCGCCGGTGAGCTTTGGCTGCTGAATGCCGCGACGGGGCAGGAGCAGCGCGTTCCCATCACACTGCAAAGCGACTTCGACCAGTTGCGTGAGCATTGGGTGAAGAATCCCGGCGACTATGTGACGGACGTTCACCTCTCGCCCGACGGCAGCCGTGCCCTCTTCACAGCACGCGGCGAGGTCTTCAGCGTCCCCGCCAAGCCGGGCCGCATCGCGAAGATTGCCGGCGAGTCGAGCGTGCGCTTTCGCAGTGCGAGATACCTGCCGGACGGCAAAGGTGTGCTCACGCTCTCTACCGCAACCGGTGAGACGGAGTTCTGGAAATATCCCGCAACCGGGGAAGACAAGCCGGAAGAATGGACCAGGGGCGCGAAGGTGCTGCGCTGGGACGGCATGATGTCTCCCGATGGCAAGTGGCTCGCGCACACGAATAAAGACCAGGAGTTATGGCTGCTCGACATAGCGAGCAAGCAGGACAAGCGTGTGCTGCAGAGCATGAATGGCGACCTGCAGGACCTGAGCTGGTCGCCGGACAGCCGCTGGCTGGCTTTTACCGATGGCGCAAACAACATGTTCACGCAGATCAAGGTGCTGGAAGCTGCAACCGGAAAGATTGAGACGGTCACGAGCGATCGTTATGACAGCATCTCCCCGGTGTGGAGCGCGGACGGCAAGTGGATGTACTTCCTTTCAAACCGCGCGCTGCAAACGAGTGTGCATGCGCCGTGGGGACCGCGCGAACCCAAGCCGCACTTTAACAAGACGGTGAAGATCTACGAGATGGCGCTCATGCCAGACCTGCGCTCCCCTTTCCTTCCACCGGATGAGCTGCATCCCGACACGGACAAAGACAAGGCCGACGACAAGAAGTCCGGCGACGACAAGACCACCAGCAAGGTGGAGGCCAATGCCGTGAAACGTGCGGAAGGCAAGACTGGTGACAAGGGAACAGAGAGCAAGAAAGATTCCGACAAAGACAAAAAAGACGACAAGCCAAAAATCCCCGAGGTGAAGATTGACTTCGCTGGTATTCAGGCGCGCATCAACGAGGTGCCTGCTCCAGCTGGCAATTACTCGAACTTATCCACGACCGAGAAGAGGCTCTGCTGGTTGAACTCGAATGACGAGCCTCGGCCGCAGCAGGCGGTGCAGTGCTTCGATATTGCCAACAAGGGTGACGAGCCGGACACGCTTCTGGCCGACGTGAAAGGTTTTGAGATCTCAATGGACCGCAAGAAGATCCTGCTCGGCAAAGGCAGCGACTTCTTCATCGTAGATTCCGACGTAAAGGGCGCAGGTCTCGGCGACCCAAAGGTAATGGGCAAAGCCAAGCTTGATCTCTCCCACTGGACCTTTACGACCACGCCGCGTGAAGAGTTTCGCGGACTGTTCCTCGATGCTTGGCGTCTTGAGCGTGATTATTTTTACGACCGCAACATGCACGGCGTGGACTGGGTCGCGATGCGCGACCGCTATTTGCCTCTTGTGGATCGCGTGGCCGATCGTGATGAGTTGAACGAGGTCATTGCGCAGATGGTCAGTGAACTTTCCGCACTGCACACCTTTGTGCACGGCGGTGACATGCGCAAGCCCGCGGACAAGATCGATCTTGCCGCGCTGGGAGCAGACCTGACTCGCGACGAAGCCAGAGGTGGATATACCGTGGTCCACGTGTATAACTACGACGCCGACCTGCCGAACACGGCGCCGCCGCTTGCACGGCCTGAGTCCCTCGTGCATGAGGGCGAAACCATCACGGAGATCGATGGCGTGCACACGCTGGATGCAGCGGACGAGCGCGTGCTGCTGCGCGGTAAGGCAGACACCCAGGTGTTGCTGCAGGTGAAGGACAAAGAAGGCAAACTGCGCAGCGTTTTGGTCAAGCCAGTCTCCGCGCGTACCGATCGCGAATTGCGCTACGCCGAATGGGAAGTAAAAAACCGCAAGGCCGTTGAGTCAGCAAGCGGTGGCCAGATCGGCTACGTGCACCTGCGCGCGATGGGTGCCGGCGATATCGAGCAGTGGGCCCGCGACTTCTATCCCGTCTTCGATCGGCAGGGCCTGATCATCGACGTGCGCCACAACAACGGCGGTAACATCGATAGCTGGCTGTTGACCGACCTGCTGCGCAAGGACTGGATGTACTGGCAACCGCGCATCGGCAATCCGCAGTGGAACATGCAGTACGCCTTTCGCGGACACATCGTCGTGCTCTGCGATCAGGAGACGGCCAGCGATGGTGAGGCCTTCACCGAAGGCTTCAAGCGCCTGAAGCTGGGCACCGTGATCGGCATGCGCACCTGGGGTGGCGAGATCTGGCTGAGCGGATCGAACACCCAGGCCGACAACGGCGTAGCGACCGCCGGCGAGACCGGCGTCTACGCCGACGGCAAGTGGCTGATCGAAGGCCACGGCGTGGACCCAGACCAGGTCGTCGACAACCTGCCGCACGCAAGCTTCACCGGCAGCGACGCCCAACTCTCCGCCGCCCTCACCCTGCTAAAGCAGCAAATCGCCACCGACCCGCGTCCCGTGCCGCAACACCCACCGTACCCGAATAAGTCATTCAGGTATTAAGCAGATTCCACATTGGGAAACAAATTGTGCGGTCCTCTTCTTGCGCGCTTCTAATCGGCAGGATCGTTCGCTAAATTAGAACCTCGCAGGAGAGGCATGGACCGCACGCTCTACGCACACACCCGCCCAAATGCAGGGCCCGAACAGTGGGAACGTTTAGAACACCATTTACACACTGTTGAGCAGAAGGCTGCAGCGTTCGCGGCAGCTTTCAAAGCTGCAGAGTGGGGTGCAGCGCTCGGTGCTTGTCACGATCTAGGCAAGGCATCTGAAGAATTTCAGAACTATCTCAGCACAAGCGCTGCAGCCGAGGCAGAAAATGCAGCAGAAGAAGATTCGAAGACACTTGGTCGCGTAGACCACAGCACCTTTGGTGCCAGATACACCGCAAAGAAGTTCGGCAACGTTATTGGGGATATCCTCGCCTACTGCATCGCAGGCCACCATGCCGGCCTGCCGGACTGGAGTTCCGAAGAAGACGGTGCGCGGGCTACGCTGCAACACCGACTTTCCGACGATTACATCACCCCTTCGGTAGCCGACCCAGAACTGGTTAAGAATGCGCCTGCCTTTCCGAAGCTCGCCTTTGGAGCGGATCGAGACTTTTCCGTCGCGTTCTTCACCCGGATGGTGTTCTCCACGTTGATCGACGCGGACCGCATTTGCACGGAGGAGTTCGCTTCCCCGGAGCAAGCGCAGGAAAGGCGCGTTGATCGCCCGGATTTGCGATCATTGCATGCTGCAGTTAATGGCTTTATGCAAGCTCTGCAGCAAGACGCAAAAGACACCCCCGTTAACGAACAGCGGCGCAAGGTACTCGACGCTTGCGTTGCTGCGGCAGATCGCGATCCTGGCTTCTTTTCTCTACAGGTCCCGACAGGCGGCGGTAAAACGCTCTCGTCCCTGCAGTTTGCTTTAGAACATGCCCTGCACAAGCAGAAGCGACGTGTGATTGTCGCGATTCCCTTCACCAGCATCATCGACCAGACAGCTGCAGTTTACCGCCGCGCCCTCGGCGATCTGGCGATCAATGGGCTCATTGAGCACCATACAAACA
>CALMAP010000035.1:0-10402 GCA_937859825.1 uncultured Terriglobus sp.
ACTCAGGCTTCTGCGAATGGACGTAGCTTGGCGTCGTCCGGCTTCGGTGTCAGCAGGCTGACGATTACCAATGCCACCACGGACACGAGCAGCGCCGGAATGATGGCATCCCGCTGCGCAACCCAGGCAGGAAAAATCCTGCTGACAAAGGGCAGATCCCAGGTAACTGTGGTGAGCGTTCCAAGCGCGATGCAACTGACCGCACCGGCAGCGGTGGCGCGCTTCCAGAAGAACGCGGCCAAGATCACCGGGGTAAGCGCGGCGGAGTAGATGGTATAGGCGTACAGACTCTTTTTCAGCACGCTTTCGGTGTGCAGACTCTGCCACAGCGCCCATGCACCCAGCAAAACCACCATCAGCCGGCTGGTCAGCAGTACCTGACCGTCTGAGGCGTCGCGATGAATGTAGCGCGTGAAGATGTCGTTGACCAGGTTGGTAGCCGGTGAAAACAGGTAGTTATTCGCGGTGGAGATGATCTTGGCGAAGATGGCACCCATCATCAGCGCGCCCAGGAACTGCAATGCGGGACCGTAGGTAGAAAGGCCATGCAGCGCCGTGTAGGCGAGTATCTCGCGGGGATGCTCATGCACCTCACCCGTGGCAAAGAGCGCGGAGCCGACGACCGCCAGCGAGACAATGACCGTCTCCAGAATGACAGTGCCGATGATCCACCCAACGACCGCCTGCTTCGCGTCTTTCTGGCTGCGGGCAGAGAAGAACTTCTGGTACATGGACTGGTTGCCTAGCATGAGCAAACACGTTGGCAGAAACAGTTCCAGCGCCTGCACTCCGCTCAGGTCCCCGAACGCCTGGAAGTGCGTTGCAGGCAGCTTTGCCGTCACGCCGCTTACGCCGCCGGCAAAGTGCGTCAGCACCGGCAGCGCGATCAGCATGGAGACGGTGGTCAGGGTGCCGATCACCACATCCATGTAGGCTACAGACGCCATGCCGGCAATTGCGGTAAACACAACCACGAACCCGGCAAGAATGTAGCGGCCCGCTTCAGCGCCGACGGCGGGAAAGATCAGGTGCAGGATGTCTCCGCCGCCGATGAACTGGTAACTGGCAATGGCCGTGTAGGTAAATAACACCGCCACTACGCCGAGCACGCGCGCGGCCTGGTTGTAGCGCGCCTCAAGCAGATCGGGAATGGTGAACTGGGCAAACTTCCGCGCACGCGGCGCAATGAAGTAGATCAGCAGCAGGCCGGCCCATCCGCCGCCGCCCTGCCACAGCGCGGCAAAACCGTGGCGGTAGGCGTTTTCCGCACCGCCCAGCAGCGAGCCGGAGCCGATCCAACTGGAGAGCAGCGTAAACACGAGCACCACGGCTGGCAGCGTTCTTCCTGCGACGAGATAGTCTGCCCGAGTGCGGACGGAGCGAAGGCGCGAGAGGGAAACGCCGAACAGCGTTGCCACAATCAGTCCAAGAACAATGGCGTAGAGATTCATCCGGAACACACTTCGCTTCTGAGGAGTTGGTGTGGAGCAAGTCTACCTGCTGCATTGTGGCGAGATCGGTTTGCACATCCGCTACTCTGAAAGGAGTCGCCTGTATGCCTATCCTTGATGCTGACGCAGTTCGTGCCGCTCCCATCCGCATCGACGGACGAGCCAAAGTCACCGGTAGCGGCATGTACACGGCAGACTTCAGTGACGAGACCCTGAAGCCTTTCCTTCACAAGGGCGAAGCAGCGAAGCCAATCCTGTTCGCCGCAACCGTGGGCGCGACCATTGCGAAGGGACGGGTGCTGTCCATCGACAGTAGCGCGGCTGAAGCGGTGTCAGGTGTGCGGATGGTGCTGACGCATGAGAATGCGCCGCGGTTGAAGAAGATCAATTCCCTGCTGATGAGTGAGCAGTCGAAGTTCGTTCCTCTGCAGAACGGCACGGTGCTCTACTCCGGGCAGCCGATTGCGCTGGTCGTGGCGGAGTCGCAGGAGATTGCGAACCAGGGTGCGGAGATCGTGCAGGTGCAGTATCTGGCGGAGCCTGCGCTGATCGACTTTGAAGCGCACCGGGACGAGGCCCGGCCCGTAAAGAAGGTGGGCGCAAACGCGAAAGCCACGGAGGAACGCGGCAAGCCGGAAGAAGCGTTGCGGCTCGCCTCCGTCCGCGTGGACAGCACCTACACCATGAGTCCCGCGCACCACAATGCGATGGAGCCGGGTGCCACGCTGGCCCACTGGCATCCCGAGGATGGCGAGGTCAATCGCATTACTGTCATCACGTCAACCCAGTTCGTCTACGGAGACGCGGTCGCACTCGCAGAGGCCTTCGACATCGGCCATAAAGACAAGATCCTGCGGATCGTCTCGCAGGTGGCCGTGGGCAAGCAGTACGAATCACGCGTGCGCGTCGTTGCGCCGCTGGTGGGTGGCGGCTTCGGCTCAAAGGGCGGGGCGAACCACACCATTTTGGCGGCAATGGCCGCCAGGCTCACAGGTCATCCCGTCAAGTTGACCCTTACCCGGCAGGACACCTTCTCCCAGATGCCGTACCGGGGCGGCCTGGATATGCGCGTGCGGCTTGGCGCGGACGAGGAAGGCAGGCTTCAAGCGCTTGTTCAGAATGCGACGGTGCAGTCCGGCGTGACCGCCAGCTTTCTTGAGCCGACGGGGGAAATTACCTCGCACCTGTATGCAACGCCCAACCTGTTGATCGATCACCGGGCGCTGTTTCTCAATACAAATTCTCCCGGATGGATGCGCGCGCCAGGGGTGACGCCAGGGCAGTTTGCCGTGGAGTCCGCGATGGACGAGTTGGCCGATGCCCTGAAGATGGACCCCCTGGAGCTGCGCGTGCGCAACTATGCCGAAGTCGATCCGGCGAGCGGCAAGGAGTGGTCGTCCAACTCGTTGAAAGAGTGCTATCGCGTGGCGGCGGAGCGCTTCGGCTGGCACCGGCGTCAGCACCGAAGCACGGAATGCGAGGGTAACGAGCGCATCGGCTACGGCATGGCTGCAGCGGCGTACCGCACCAACCACTTTCCCGCGACGGCGCGGCTCAGCTTTCTGCAGGACGGCTCCGTGACCGCCGAGACCGCCGCGCATGAGATCGGCCAGGGTGCCATCACCACGCTCTCGCAGGTAGTAGCGGAGACGCTTGGCCTTCCACTCGACCGCGTTCACCTTGCCATCGGCGACACTGACCTGCCGTTTGGCGCGTTCTCCGCGGGTTCGTCTACATCGCTCTCGGTGGGTTCAGCCCTGCAGGATGCGGTGGAGAACCTCCGCATGGAACTGGCGCGAATCGCCCGTCTGGATGAGGCCAGCCCGCTCCACCGTTGCGCTTTGCGCGATATCCAGTTCGTGGGTGGGGTGCTGCAGCACCGGCAGGAGTCTGGCCGACGTGAAGATGCTTCTGAGCTGCTGCGACGCAACAGCCGAAACAAGGTGGAGGCGCGAGGGGTCGCCGGAAGGTTGTTTGGCCGCTCGAAGTACGCGCGGTGCGCCTTCGGTGCGCAGTTTACCCGCGTTGCTGTCGACGAGAGCACAGGCCGGGTGCGGGTCACGCATATGACTTCTGCATTTGCCGGAGGGCGCATCCTGAATGCGAAG
This sequence comes from uncultured Terriglobus sp., assembly GCA_937859825.1. Taxonomy (GTDB): domain Bacteria; phylum Acidobacteriota; class Terriglobia; order Terriglobales; family Acidobacteriaceae; genus Terriglobus. The sequence goes on from CALMAP010000035.1 coordinate 3,560, forward strand.
ACGGCGCGGTCGCAGTTGCTGGGCGGCATGGTATGGGGCATCGGTCATGCACTGCTGGAGCAGTCGGTACGAGAACGGCACACCGGTGCCTGGCTGAACAGCAACCTTGCCGAAGCGCACGTGCCGGTGAACGCTGATGTCCCGGAACTGGAAGCGATTCTGGTGGAAGAAGACGACTCGCGCGGCAGTCCGCTGGGTGCCAAGGGAATTGGTGAAATTGGCGTTGTCGGCGTGGCCGCGGCGATCGCCAACGCGATCTACAACGCGACCGGCAGGCGCATCCGGCAGTTGCCGATTACGCCCGACCTGCTTCTGCCGCTGCTCTCTGGAAAATAGCTACAAGCGCCTTCGACGTGCCCTCGCTGTCAAACCGATCTGCCCAGCACTGCTTGCCGCGGAGACGCATCGCTGCACGCTCTTCCGCGGAAGTCGCCGCCCACCTGCGCAGCAGATTCACGGTACCCTCCAACGTGTCTGGCTCGACATAACCTGCGCGATAGTCCGATACGTCGCCATGAATGTTGACCTGATTGGAAAGCAGCACAGGGGTCTCGCAGCTCAACGCCTCCGCCACGGCGATACCGAAGTTCTCCTGGTGCGACGGCAGCACAATCGCCTCAGCCGAGCGGAATGCGCCCCACTTGGCTGCACCCTCGATCATGCCCGGCCAGAGGACGTGCTCCGCGATGCCTTCTTCTTCGGCGATCTGTTTCAGCTTCGGCGTCAGGCCGACGGAGTCTGGACCGGCCATGAGCAGCGGAGGCAGCGCCTGTTCTCGATGGACAACGGCATACGCCCGCAGCAGCAGGTCGCATCCCTTCTTCTCGTGCAGCCTTCCCGCAAACAGCAGGAAGGGACCATGCAGCTCCGGCACCCGCTCCGCGAACGCCGCACGTTCCTCCTCTGCATCGCCCGGAGGTCCAGCCGTTCCAAAGGGAACGATCTCCGATCGCCAGAGACTCAGGGGAAAGCTCGTAGGCGCAAGCTCAGCCTCCAGCTTGCAGGTGAACAGCACGCGGTAGGCGTGGGCCAGCAGCCTGCGCTCAACTGCCAGCCAGTACGGCAGCTTTTTCAGCTTCTTGAGCGGGTAGTTCTTGTTGAACCAGGGGTCGAGCATGCCATGCGTGAAGACCACGTACGGCAGTCGTCCCGGAAGCTCCGCGAGCACAGCCGCTCCGTGATAGCGCCAGAGCCCCTCGATGACGGCACCGTCGAAACGTGCGGCGTTCTCCCGCAGCCATGGCCGCAGAAGCGGCGTCCGGCCGTAGCCGTACAGCTTGTCTCCCAACGGGTGGACAGGAACGGGCATGTACGTCCCCTCTTCCCCGGGAGGATCGAGCGAGACAATTTCAGCAGTGTGACCGTCGCGCAGATAACCGTCCACAATGCTGCGCAGGCTTTCCGCAGGCCCACCGCTTTCCCGGCGCACACTTCCAATCAGGTGAAGAAATTTCAATCGAACGCCCCTGCCTTTACTCGCATCCCACGCGCACGGCCTGAACCGAGGATACCTTCCTGAGTAAAGCGGCAGCTGTTACAAAAACGATCAGTTTACAGATCGACGCGGGCTGTCGCATCGGAACTGGGTACGGCTACGGCCCCGCTTTTAATGGCCCGCTCTGCGACAGCATGCTCGATTTCGGAGTTCACCTCGGCACCCAGCAGGATCATCGCACCGGTCAGATAGAACCACAGCAAGAGGATGATGACCGCGCCAAGCGAGCCATACGTGACCGAGTAGCTGTTGAAGTAATGCAGATAGATGCGCAGGCCGATGGAACCTGCGACCCATCCGCTAAGGCCTATCAGGCCGCCCGGCGTGAACCAGCGCCACCGGCTGTTCTGCACGTCGGGGCAGAAGTAGTACATCACCTCAAACGACAGCACCATCAGCAGCGATGCCAATGTCCAAGCAACGATACGCAGAACGATGCTAAGCGCGTAGCTGCCGTAGAAGCGGTGTTCGAGGTAGTTGGCCGTGAAGTCACCGGCAAACAGCGTGAGCAATGCGATGACCACAATGGCTGCAACCAGGATGGTGAGACCCATGGCCTCAAGCCGAGCCTTCCAGAAGGGCCGGGTCTCCTTGACCTTGTAGACGGTGTTCAACGTGTCCTGAATGGCGGAGACACCCACACTGGCCGAGAAGAGCGCCACGATCAATCCCAGCGATACTTTGCCCGCGGTGCTTGCGCTGGTGGTCTGCTGGAATGTCTGGATTACAAGTTGGAACGCGCTGGGCGGAATCAAGCCACCTATGCGGTGCAGTAGCTCCAGATACAGGTGACTCGAGGACTTCGCAATCAGACCCATGATGGAACTCATTGCAATCAGAGCGGGAAAGATCGCCGAGAAAAACGAGTAGGCCAGCTGCGAGGCGCGGCCGAAGAGGTTGTCGTCGTCGATACCGGTCCAGGTACGCTTCGCGATTTCTTTGAGCGACAAGCCCTGCAGGTCCCACATGGACGAGATTGGGCTGTGCGAAACATGCGCCCAGACACTCCGCTCAAGGCTGTGCAGGTCAAGATGGTGCGCAGGCCTCACCGATGGGGCATGGCCGGTATTTGGCTGCAGGTCTTCATGTTCGGGCACGTGTACTCCACGGCGCTGCGGCGCACAGCGAATAGGATGCTGCTTTCTTCCCCTGCCGTTTCATTTCGCCCTCACATCCCAGGAACCCTCCCGACCGCGAAAACATCCAATTCTCAGCAATGCGGCCTCATCCCTCAATCTTCCGAAAACTGCGCCAGCTCTACCGCGTGACCCGTGAGAGCTACCGCCAACCGCTGGCCGGAACCCACCGGGAGCCTGTGCTGGTGGAGCACGACCAGCTAGGCGTCACCTTTATTGGGCACTCGTCGTTCCTGGTGCAGATCGGCGGGCGCAATCTGCTGATCGACCCGGTATTTACGCGGGCACTCGTTCTGCTTCGCAGGCAGCGAAGACCGGGGCTGCGCATCAAGAACCTGCCGCCTATTGACGCGGTGTTGCTAACGCATGCCCACATGGACCACCTGAACCCGCGCTCGCTCAAACGCATCGTGCGCCATGCCCGCAAGCTGACCGGCTACGCGCCGGAAGTGATCGTGCCCACAGGCGTCGGCGACCTGGTCAGTGGCCTGGGGTTCCGCATGGTCTCTGAACTGGATTGGTGGCAGAGCACGGAACTGCGCTGCAGCGACGGCCAGCCGACCGGTGTAGAAGTGACCCTGACCCCGGCGAAGCACTGGGGCGCGCGTTTCTTTAAGGACACCCACCGGCTGTTCGGCGGCTACGTCGTTGCGGGCGCCGGGCACCGGCTGTATCACTCGGGCGACACCGCCTACTTCCACGGCTTTCATGAGATCGGGCAGAGGCTGCAGCCACAGGTGGCCCTGCTGCCCATCGGCGCCTACTCCCCGGACAGCTATCGCGCCGTGCACACCAGCCCTGAAGAGGCGCTGCAGGCCTTTCTCGACCTCGGCACCGCGCACACCCTTGTGCCGATGCACTTCGGGACCTTTCCTTTAGGCCGCGAGCCAATGGACGAGCCGCCTGTTCGGCTGATGGCAGCGGCGCAGCGGGCCCGGGCCGATTCCATGGTGCGGGTGTTGGAAGAAGGACAAACTCTGGTGCAAAACACCAAAGCCGTGAAGCACGCGGGGACACGATCGGCGATTCAGCAAGGGTAAGCTCAAGGCCTTCTACCTAGAAGGGCTGGCCTGATCTTGTTTTTTTGAAGGGTATCGCTTCCTCTGTGCAGCTGAGCAACATAACGGTGGCTTCAGCCGCTGAGGGTTTAGCAAGTCCGTTGCGTCTGCAGGCGAAAACAACCCCAGGAAGCTGAAGCCTGTTCTCTGGTGTGCTTTCTTGGCATGGTTGAGCCATGCCCTTCCAAAAACTCTATCTCTATGCAGGTACGGCCTATGCTTCTTCCTGAGGTGTAGTGGCATACTCCCGCGTGCCAAAAATTGCCGTTCCGATGCGCACCGACGTTGAGCCCTCTTGAATCGCCACCGCAAAGTCATGGGACATGCCCATCGATAACTGCGGCAGCGCGATGCCGGTGGCCTGTTGCGCTTCGTCACGAAGCTCGCGCAGTTGACGGAAGTAAGGGCGCGCGCCCTCAGCATCGTCGGTGTAGGGCGGCACCATCATCAGCCCGTTCACCTGCAGGCCGTCCATCTCTTCGATGCGCCGCACCAGTCCCACGACACCGTGCGGGTCGATGCCATGCTTGCTTGCCTCTTCCGAGAGCTTCACCTCGATCAGCACGGGCAGCACCTTACCGGCCTGCGCACAGGGAGCATTCAGACGCTCGGCCACTTTGGCGGAATCCACAGCGTCGAACGCGCTGAAGAGCCACGCTGCCTTGCTGGTCTTGTTGGACTGGAGGTTTCCGATCAGGTGCGCGTCGATCTGGCCCACGTCTTCGCCCAGGATGGAGTGCAACTGGGCGCGCTTGTGCTCCCACTCCTGCACGCGGCTTTCGCCGAATTTGCGCTGACCGGCGCGAAAGGCATCCGCGAGCAACTGTGGGCCGTGCGTTTTGGAGACCGCGATCAGTTCCACGGAAGCGGTCTCTCGCCCGGCACGTTCACACGCCTGCGCGATCTCATCCTTTACGCGGCGTAGGTTTTCAGCAATCGACATGCTTTTAGATTAGCTGTTTTGCCGGCGCAATCTCTCAGCCGCATTCGCCATGCTGCCTACCGCAGGAACGAGCTTGCCCGCCCTGCCCAAGCCAAAGTCGGGCATATCGGCATAGATGGTCTCGTAACTGCCCGCAGGTACAAGATAACTCTCGTGGTAGATGCCCACCGACGTGTTCCCGCGCGCTCGCTTCTGGAACTCGGCCCACGCGGGCAGGTGTGCCCTGTCTCGCGCGTGGGCGTAATTGTGAAGCTGGTCGTAGCTGCGCCAGTACTGAAGGACATTGAGGGTCCGCCAGCTCAGGAAGAACTCCGCATGCAGCAGACCAAGCTCAGGCTGGGCCGCCAGTTCCCGCAACATGCGCGGCATGGCACGTGTAACAGGGGACCAGCGGTGCACCGCCCACAGCTGGTTGATTCTGGCACCGATCAGGAAGACGACGAAGCTACCGTCGATCTGTGCAGCAAACCTGCCTGGGCGAACACCCGACATTGCTTCTCCAAAACGGCCAAGCTTAGCGGCCGTGCTCTTCCAGATACTTCTCCACTTCCAAAGCGGCCATGCATCCGGTACCGGAGGCCGTAATTGCCTGGCGGTAGCGGCGGTCCTGCACGTCGCCTGCGCAGAAGACACCCGGCAGCACCTTACCCTCGCGCGTGGTGAAGACGTTGTCCTTGCTGACGATGTATCCATCTTCGTCCAGGTCCATCTGGCCCTCGAAGAACTTCGCATTCGGCGTGTGGCCGATGCCAAGGAAAAAGCCGCTCAGGACGATCTCGCGTACCTCGTTCGTTACCGTGTTGCGAACGCGGACGCCGCGGACCTCTTTCTCTTCCACGCCCAGCACCTCTTCGACCACCGTGCTGGTGAGGAACTCGATCTGCGGATGCGCAATGGCGCGGTCGAGCATGATGCGCGAGGCGCGAAAGGTGGCGGAGCGGTGGATCAGGTAGACCTTGGTGGCAAAGCGGGTGAGAAACATCGCCTCTTCCATCGCGGAATCGCCGCCGCCGATGACGCAGATCTCCTTGCCGGAGAAAAAGAAGCCGTCGCACGTAGCGCAACTGGAGACACCATGACCGATTAGCGCCTGTTCACTTGGGAGGCCCAGCCACCGGGCGCTTGCGCCGGAGGCGACGATCAGCGTGCGGGTGTGAATCTTTTTTGTGCCGAAGTCGAGTTCGATGGGCGTCTTGTGAAGATCGGCCGCGACCAGGTGGCCCATCTCCAGCTCCGCACCGAACTTCTGCGCCTGCTTACGCATGTTTTCGACCAGCTCAGGCCCCTGCACACCATCAGGCCAGCCGGGAAAATTCTCAACCATTGTGGTAATAGAAAGCTGCCCGCCGGGCTCGTGGCCTTCAATCACCAGCGGCTTCAGGTTGGCACGGGCGGTGTAAATTGCGGCGGTGAGTCCGCTGCATCCTGAGCCGAGGATCACGGTGTCACGGACGTCCTGCATTGTGTTTGTGTTTACCATGTTTTCGCTTCCGGGTGGGCTAGCCAGACAAAGTGGCCAGAACCTCCATACTAAATGCGTTCCGCAAGGGAAAGGATGCAGCCACGGCTCGCGAAGGCGCGTTCCAGCAAACCTGCCAGACCACCTCCGGCCATTCCAGCGCGTCCCAACGCTTGCGATGACAAAACAGGCAAAGACTCTCCCCAACCCAATGCACAGTCTCGTCAAGGGCGCAATCGCCGGCATGGTCGGTGGCGTCATTGCAACTGCGGCAAAGACCGCCGCAGAAAGCCTCTATCCCCCACGCACCCATGGTGAAGCCAATCCCACCGAATTGGCTGCGCACAAGCTGGGCGACGGCGAACTGAGCCAGACGCAGGAGAAGGTCGCGGCTGAAGGCATCCACTGGGTGTTCGGGGCGCTAGCCGGTGCAGCCTATGGCGCAATGGCGGAAATGTACCCTCAGGTCACCGCGAAAAACGGGGTCACCTTCGGCATGACGCTGATGGCGTTCGCCCACGAAGGTGCCTTGCCAGCGCTCGGCCTTTCCGCGGAACCCGCGCAGCAGAACCCGCGGGAACAGCGAAGTGAGATGGTCACACACGTGGTGTATGGTGTGGTCGCTGAGACGGTCCGCAAGATCGTCCGCAAGGCACTCTGACCAAACGACAGTTCCCACTTGAGAACGAGAAGAGGGGCGCCGCCCCCCGGCGAGGATACTTGATCGGGACCCCCACAAAAAACGGGGGCCC
>CALMAP010000035.1:10412-11309 GCA_937859825.1 uncultured Terriglobus sp.
TGCCACCACCAACCGCACCCCACCCCGGGCCCTCTTCTCGTTCCTCGATCCGCAAACCTACTGCGGGGCCTCCGAGAGAGACATTGGCCTGGGCGGCATTTTGTAGATTGCCATGCTGACCCCGGGAACAATGACTGCTCCGGCCTTACGTTCGGGGGCAGCCATGCTGCTCAACAGGAGTTCGCCTCCAGGCGGCATGTCGAACGTCGTGGGTTCCTCGGCGAAGTTGATGACGGTGCGAACGTCACCGCGATCCGTCCGGATCCATTGTCCCTCTTCGTCATAGCAGACATCCATGCGCGTGGGATCACCTAGATTTAACGACAGTGTCTTACGTCGCAGGTGAATCAGGTTGCGGTACCAGTGAAACATCGCCTGGTGCTCCGTTTCAGCCAGTTCAGACCAGTTCAGCCTGGAGGCATTGAAGGTATTCGGATCTTCGGGATCGGGTACCTCATCGCCAAAGCCGAACGCGGCAAAGTCCCTTTTGCGGCCTTCACTGACAGCTTTTCGCAAATCTTCGCTGTGGAAGTCTGCAAAGTACATCCAAGGTGTGGCAGCCGCCCACTCCTCACCCATAAAAAGCATTGGCAGAAAGGGAGCTGTGAGAACGACGCCGGCGGCGAGCCTGGCTCTTTGTGTTCCGACAATCTGCTGCACACGTTCCCCTTTGGCGCGATTGCCGATCTGGTCGTGGTTCTGGATATAGCCGAGAAAGCGGTGGTACGACAGATTGATGACCGGTCGACCGTGTGTGTGCTGACGGAATTTCGAGTATTGCCCTTCGTAGAGAAAGGCATGCTTCAACGTGTGCGCTAGCTGCTGAATACTGCCGAAATCCTCAAAGTAACCGAATTTCTCGTCCGCAAGGATGGAATACAGCGCGTGGTGAAAGTC
>CALMAP010000035.1:11319-23878 GCA_937859825.1 uncultured Terriglobus sp.
GCTTCCAGCGGCGTGACCACGCGAGGGTTGTTCAGATCGCTCTCGGCAATCAGGACCAGGCAGCGTCCGACGGATGCCGAAAGGTCCTCAACTTCGCGTGCAAGATGCTCCAGAAAGTTCATGGCAGAACGGTCGATCAGTTCATGTGTCGCGTCCAGCCGCAGACCGTCGAAGTGGTAGTCGCGCAGCCACATCAGCGCGTTGTCAATGAAGTAGCGGCGCACCTGGTCGGAGCCGCCTTCCTCAAAGTTGATCGCCGCGCCCCAGGGTGTTTTGTGCTTCTCGGTGTAATAAGGACCGAACTGCCCGGTGTAATTTCCCGCTGGCCCGAAGTGGTTATAGACCACGTCCAGAATCACGGCGAGACCTTTGGCATGGCAGGCATCGTTGAAGCGCTTGACGGCGTCCGGGCCACCGTACGTCTCGTCAGGCGCGTAGGGCGCAACCCCGTCGTAGCCCCAGGAGAAGTTCCCCTCGTAGGACGAGATGGGCAGAAGCTCGATGTGAGTAATGCCGAGGTCGCAGAGATAGTCCAGCTTTTCGATGGCGGTATCGAGCGTGCCACCCGGTGTAAAGGTGCCCACGTGCATCTCGTAGATCACCGCCGAAGGCAGCGGTACCGCCCGGAAGTGCTCATCGGTCCAGCGAAACTTGCTATGGTCCAGCACACGGGACGAGGAATGCACATCCTTGGGCTGCCAGAACGACCGGGGATCGGGATACGGATTTGAATCGTCGTCCAGCAGAAAAGCGTAGTCGCTGCCATGGTGGGCAGTCTCGACATCGGCTGTCCAGAAACCACGCTCCGATGGACCCTTCATCGGATAATCCTGACCGTTGACCCGCAGGGTGACCTTGTTACGGCGTGGCGCCCAGACTGAAAAATGATGCATTTCACTTTGCCTTCCCGCGGCTCTCAGTCCGCTTGCTTGCCCCAAGAACAGGGGCTTTCAGATTTACGCCGGGCGTGTGTCTTGCCGCACCAGCAGGGCAACAGGAAACCGTTCCAGTACCGCCGCGACCTTTACGCTTCCCGACCGGTGGACGGCACCGCTCAGGCGATCCATCCAGCGGCCCTCGGGAAGTGCCAATGTCGTATTACTCCAGATGCCGTTTGCGCCATGCGGGAAGCGCTGTGCTACGGCAATGACATCGCTTCCGCGCGAGAAAGCGACGATGTGGTTCGCTTTCGGTCCGCTCGCAGGCAGCGGCACGTATCCCGCCCCAGCGCCAAAGCTTCCGGGCCGCTCGCTGCGGAGACGCAGCGCCTGGTGGATAACCCATAGCTTGGGGAGTCCACTCTCAAACTTTTCTTCCAGCCCCTGCAAAAACTGTGCGGGTGTCGCGCCTTGAATGCCGGTCAGGAGTTCACGGCGCAGCTTGTAGTCCACTGGCCTGCGGTTGTCCGGGTCCACGAGGGAGTGGTCCCACAGTTCCGAGCCCTGGTACAGGTCGGGTACGCCGGGTGCTACGCACTTCAACAATGTTTGTGAGAGGGAGTTGATACGGCCATCGAGGTTGATGCGGGCGACGAACTGCGTGAGCTCGTGCACGAAAGCATCGCTTGTGAGAATGCAGTCGATGAAATGGTCGACCGCCTCTTCATACTCCTTGTTGTTCGCCGTCCAGGCGGTCTCGAGTTTGGCCTCGCGCATGGCCTTCTGCATATATTGCTTCGTGCGCTCCGCGTCGATGGGCCACGCGCCGATGAGCGTCTGGTAGAGGAAGTATTCGGTGTTCGGGTCCGGGTAGTTACCTGTGCGGAAACTGCTGTTCATGCGCGACCACTTCTTCAGCTTCGCGGCCCAGCGCGAGGGCATCTCCGTCAGCACGGCAAGGCGCGCGCGCACGTCGTCTGCACGCTTGGTATCGTGGGTTGAGAGCGTGGTCATCGTCAGCGGGAAGGTCGCCTGCATGTGGGCGTTGTACTGGTGGAAATCTTCCACCGACAGACCATGGGTGGCGGGATCGCCACCGACCTCGTTTAACGAAGTGAGGCGATCGTAGTCGTAAAACGCGGTGTCTTCCACGCCCTTCGCCATCACAGGCGAGGTGAATTGCTGGAAGCGGGCGACAAACTCAGCCTCTTTGTTGCCCGTGATCTTCAGTTGCAGAACGTCGGAAAGAAAGTCGAACAGGCCGGGATCGATATCCGGTTTGCGCTGTTTGGCCTCATCCACCGCCTGCTGAATGGCGTGACGGTCCTCTTCGGTGATCTCCTTGCGGTCAGCGACCACGTAGGTGCGATAGATGTGAAAGCATGCCGCGAGATTACGGATCGCCCGCCGAATTTCAGCGCGGGTAAAATCGCGAAACTCGCGATTGCATTCGCAAATCGCAACAAAGATGGTAGCCAGCCGATTTACGTCACTGGCGAGCGCCTCTTTGGCGACCTTCGTTTTTTTCTCAAACGTGATGTCGTGAAAATCCGTGGGCTGGTGCGTGAAGTCGCGGTAGATGCCGGTAAGCTGTGCCAGCCCATCCGGCTGCACCAGCAGCGCATTACAAACATTCAGGAAGTCGTAGCCACTGGTACCCTCCACGGGCCAGTCCGTGCGCAGCCATTCGCCCGGCTCGATGATTTTTTCGACGACAATCCACGCGTTTGACGCCTTGGCGCGCAGGCGCTCAAGATACTGCTTCGGGTCTCGCAGGCCGTCCGGGTGATCGATGCGGATGCCGTCAAGCACGCCCTTCTCAATCCAGTACAGGATGAGTTCGTGTGTCTCGTCAAAGACGTACTCCCGCTCCATACGCAGACCGATCAGCGAATTCACATCGAAGAAGCGGCGATACCCGAGTTCCTGGTCGGACGTGCGCCAGTAGGCAAGGCGGTAGTTCTGCTGACTCAGGATTTCGTCAAGTGAATTTACATTTGCGTTGATCTCAGCGATCGCTTCGTCAATGGCCTTGCAGACAACCGGCTCTTCCTGGCAGAGGCGTCCAAGCAGGCCAATCAGAACTGTCTTGTCCCGATGGCGTGAAAGCTGAACCTGGCGCTCCGTAGACTCGGGCGCAGGCAGGCGCGCAAAGGACGCAGCGAGAAAATTCAGCGTGTCAGACGGGGCAATCGCAGCACCCCGGCCCAGGGGCCATGCCAGCGAGCGGGGTGACATGGGAAACGCCTGCTCCATGTAATTGATGGTGAAGCAGGAGCCGTCTCGCGTCACCTTGATCTCACCCTTGTCAATCACGCGGCCATACTGGTCGCCCAACACCGGCATCAGCACTTTATCGCGCAGTTTCTCTTCCGCAGAGTTCCAGTCCACATCGAAAAACGTGGCAAACCGGCTGGACGGCCCATTCTCCAGCACATCCCACCACATGCGGTTTTCCTGATGCACGGACATGTGGTTCGGCACGATGTCGAGCACCTGCCCAAGGCCCAGTTCCCCCAGCTTTTTCGAGAAGGCATCGTGTGCCGGCTCACCGCCCAGTTCGCGATTGACGCGATGGTGGTCGACCACGTCGTAGCCATGCATCGACCCCGGCCCGGCCTGCAGGTAAGGCGAACTATAGACGTGCGAAACGCCGAGTGCCTTCAAGTAGTCCGCAATTGCTGCAGCGTCTTCAAAAGTAAAGCCCTTGTGCAACTGGAGCCTGTAGGTTGAGTGGGGGGTGCGGGGCATGCGCTCTGCTGGACTCCTTTCAAGGTCTCGGCCAGCGCTTTAAAGCGCTGGGTTATCCTTTTGCCAGTTCCTGTTTTTCTCGATTAGGTGCAGGCGCAGGAAAGCTGGTTGCACTCCCGCATCTGCCGCATAGCGCCAGCGTAGGCTGCGCGTGGTTCTTTTCACATGCGCTTATTCTGCGAATGAAGCAGGCACTCCGTGGTTCCAGGGGCCGTCGCCGCCACCCAGAATGATGCCAGTGTGGCACAGCGCGATATGCGTAAGTGCCTGCGGAAAATTGCCGAGTTGCCGCTTCGCCTTGGAGTCGTACTCCTCCGCGAGAAGGCCAAGATCGTTACGCAGGGTAAGCAGATGATCGAAGCACGTTGCTGCCTCGTTCTTCCTGCCGGCGAGATGGAGGCAGCTTACGTACCAGAAGGAACATGCCAGGAACGCCCCTTCGTCTCCCTTCAGCCAGTCCTTTGTTTTCGAGGTGTCGTAACGCAGCACAAGGCCGTCCCGCATGAGTCCCTGTTCGATCGCCGCGAGGGTGCCCAGAACACGGGGATCGTCGCCGGGAAGAAACCCCATCAACGGAATTCGCAGCACAGAGGCATCCAGGTCGTCGGAATCATAGGCCTGCGTAAATGCATTGAGCTTTTTACTGAATCCCCTGTCCAGGATTTCTGCCCGGACCTCGTTACGTTCCCCGCGCCAGCGTTCCACATAGCGATCGTGCTCCTGGGTGCGGCGGTTCGGGTGCTCCTCGTAGAAGCGGATGGCGCAATCGAAAGCCAGCCATACCATCAGTTTGGAATGGACGAAATGCTGCCTCTTTCCACGCATCTCCCATATGCCGTTATCGGGCTCGCGCCAGATATCGCACAGGTGATTCAGGATTCCCGTGGCCAAATGCCTCACTGAGTCCGCCCACAGGTCATCATCCTTGACCGGGGTGCGAATGAGCGCGGTGATGATCTCCCCGTAGATGTCCAACTGCAACTGGTCGCTGGCTTTGTTGCCGATATTGATCGGCCTGGAGTTCTCGTATCCCGGCAGCCAGTCAAGCTGCCACTCGTTGAACAGGTGCTCGCCGCTCAATCCATACACTGCCCTAATCTGCTTCGGTGAGCCTGAGGCTGCTCGCAGAATCCATCCCCTCCAGGCCAGCGCCTCTTCGGAATAGCCAGCGTAGAGAAGCGTCAGCAGCGTCCAGGAAGTGTCTCGCAGCCAGCAGAACCGATAGTCCCAGTTGCGTTCCCCGCCGATCCGCTCCGGAAGGCTTGTGGTCACAGCCGCAACCAGGCCGCCCGTGGGCCGATAGGTAAGTGCCTTGAGCGTAATCAATGACCGCTCCATCGCCTCGTGCCACTTCGGATTGCCGTCGAATGTCGATTTCTGCGTCCATTCCGTCCAGGCCTGTTGGGTGTCACGCAGTGCTTCATAAGCCCCGAAGCTCTCGGGGTCGTCTCCCGTAGAGGAGCCATAGCTCAGCACAAAACAGACGCTTTCTCCTTCGCTTACCAGGAAGTCGCTGACTGTCGTCATGTCTTCACCGCGGAGCGGCGCTTCCGTCCGCAGCACCACCAGATGAGGGCCGGCGATTGCGCGCATGTGATGATCCACATGCGTCATCCAGGGCATCGTAGACCCGTAGTCAAAGCGGAGGGCCATGTCCATGCGCATCTTCACTTTGCCGCGTACGCCCTTCACGATGCGGACAACGTCGGAGTTCTTGCCCCGCGGAGGCATGAAGTCCAGCACGGTGACCTCCCCATCGAGTGTCTGCCATGTCTTCTCGACGATCAGCGTATGCGGCAGATAGCACCAGCTATCTTCGAGGATGGCTTCGTCCGCGGCTGGATGAATTTTGAAGTATCCGTGCTCTTTCGTGCCGAGCAGGCCGGCGAAGCAGGCCGGCGAGGAAAAATGCGGCCAGCAAAGCCAATCGAGCGAGCCGTCGCGGCAGACCAGCGCGGCCGTTTCCATGTCGCCGATTACGGCATAGTCCTCGATGCGCGCCGCCATCAGCTCCGCGCTCTGCTTCTTTTCAAATAAACTCATGCAACCTCATCACGCGAACTGTGACACGATCCTTCTTCGTCCTCAGGTACGTGAGAAACGCGCCCGGCAAAGGGCGCATCCGTAGTAAGCGAAAGCCGGAGGTAGAACTGTCGTCCCGATCACTTGTGCTTAGGATGCGCCGGTATGGGGATATGAAGGTTCTTTCCAGCCATTGCGTTGCAGGAGATGATTTTGAAGCCACATGAGGGTCGCAGCCGAGTCATCATTGAGCAGGTCAAACCGGAGATCGACTGCGGTCGACATGCCGTCAAGCGGGTCGCGGGTGATCTGGTCATGGTGACGGCGAGCATCTACGGCGACGGGCATGACCATCTGGGTGCCCGCCTGCTGTACCGTCGCGCGAACCAGTCAGGCTGGCAGTACAGCCCGTTTGTTGCGCTTGGCAACGATATCTGGCAAGCATCGTTCCAGGCCGACAGCATCGGTCCTTGGGTGTACACCGTGCAGGCGTGGGTCGACCACTTCGATACGTGGGTGCATGACCTGCACAAGCGTCTGGATGCGCAGGCCGCTCCACAGCCTGCGGGCATTCCGCTGAATGAGCCGCTTCCCTCCGGCACGTCCGACGCAACGTCAACGCCGCCCACGGCCGTTGCCTCAGTCGCGCCGAGCGACATCCCTCTCGCGCTCAGAACAGGCGCAAATCTCCTGGACGCCGCTTCAGCCCGGGCCAGAGGAGAGGACGCACGCACGCTTAAGGGCGCTGCAAGTAGCCTGCGCTGGATTGCCGAGCGTTCGCAACCGCGCTACGAGTTCCCCCTCAGCCCCGAGATCATAGGCGTTGCGATGCAGTACCCCGATCTGCAATTTGCGACCACGTACGCACGAGAGTTACCGCTTTGGGTAGACCGCGAACGTGCGCAGTTTTCGAGCTGGTACGAATTTTTTCCGCGCTCCGCATCCAACACGCCGGGACAACACGGCACCCTGCGCGATGTGGAACGCATGCTGCCGCGAATTGCAGAGATGGGGTTCGACGTGGTCTACATGCCGCCAATCCATCCCATCGGCACCGCTTTCCGCAAGGGTAAAAACAACAGCACCACCGCGGAAGCCGGTGACGTGGGCAGCCCATGGGCCATCGGCAACGCGGACGGCGGCCACAAGGCCATTCTAAAGGAGCTTGGCAACTTCGATGACTTTGCCGCAATGATCAAGACGGCGAACAAGGCCGGCATCGACATCGCGCTCGACATCGCTTTCCAATGCTCGCCCGACCATCCCTGGGTGAAGGAACACCCGGAATGGTTTCAGATTCGTCCGGACGGCAGCATCCAGTACGCGGAGAATCCGCCCAAGAAATACCAGGACATCTATCCACTTAATTTTGAGTCGAGCGATTGGCAGAACCTTTGGGAGGAGCTTTACTCCGTCTTTGCCTTCTGGGTAGGCAAAGGAGTGCATGTTTTTCGCGTGGACAACCCCCACACCAAGGCGCTGCCGTTCTGGGAGTGGTGCATTGCCGAAATGCGCAAGACGCACCCTGAGGTGATCTTTCTCGCGGAGGCCTTTACCCGGCCGCACGTGATGTATGGACTGGCAAAGGGCGGTTACACCCAGAGCTACACCTATTTCTCATGGCGCACCACGAAGCAGGAACTGACCGAGTACATGACTCAGGTCACGACAGCTCCGGTGTCCGACTTCTTTCGCCCGAACCTGTGGCCCAACACACCGGACATTCTTCCAGCATTCCTGCAAACTACGAATCCCGCCGCATACATGCAGCGCATCATTCTTGCGGCGACGCTGGGCGCAAGCTACGGGGTTTACGGTCCGGCATTCGAGCTGATGGAGTACCAGCCAGCCAAGCCTGGCAGCGAAGAGTATCTGAACAGTGAAAAGTACCAGTTGCGTGAGTGGGACCGGGAGAATCCGAAGAGCCTTGCGCCGCTTTACACACTGCTGAACACCATCCGGCACCATCACCCAGCGCTGCAGACCAATGAGACGTTACGCTTCCATTCCATCGGCAACGACAACCTGATCTGCTACAGCAAGCGTCTGGGCAACGATGTGGTGCTGTGTGTTGTCAACCTGAATCCGGACAGCATCGAAACGGCCTACACCACGCTCGACCTGGTAGCGCTTGGCCTTACCGACAGTGAATTTACCGTGGAAGACCTGCTTTCCGGTGAGGTGTATGCCTGGCGCGGCGCGCACAACTACGTGGAGCTCGACCCGGCGCGCATGCCTGCCCACGTTTTTCACGTGCAGACATCCGACCGGTTGCAGGACAGCGCAAAGGCCTGACTCCGCATCCTTGCTTATAACCGCGTCCGCAACCCGCAGCCCGGAGTGATTCGATTTGAGTACAGCCGTCCTTTCCCGAACTGCAACGCCACGGCGCAAGCCGGGCAGCGCGAGCGACCCACTGTGGTACAAGGACGCGATCATTTACGAGTTGCACGTCAAGGCCTTCAACGACTCCAATGGAGATGGCTTCGGCGACTTTCAGGGCATCATTCAAAAACTGGATTACCTGCAGCAGCTCGGCGTGACCTGCATCTGGCTGCTGCCGTTCTTTCCGTCGCCGCAGCGCGATGATGGCTATGACATCTCCGATTACAAGTCGGTGAATCCGAACTACGGCACGATCGACGACTTTCAGCAGTTCCTTGCCGCGGCGCACGAGCGCAACCTGCAGGTGATGATCGAACTGGTCATCAATCACACCAGCGATCAACACCCGTGGTTCCAGGCGGCGCGCAACTCCCCGAAGGGCTCCCCCGAGCGGGAGATGTACGTCTGGTCTGACACGGACAAGCTCTACTCCGGTGTGCGCATCATCTTCACGGACACGGAAAAGTCCAATTGGACTTGGGACCCAGTTGCCGACCAGTACTACTGGCACCGCTTCTTCTCGCACCAGCCCGATCTGAATTTTGACAATCCGCGCGTAATGGAAGAAGTGCTGAACGTTCTGCGCTTCTGGATGGACATGGGCGTGGATGGCATTCGCCTCGATGCCATTCCCTATCTGATCGAGCGTGACGGCACCAGTTGCGAGAACGTGCCCGAGACGCATGTGCTCATCAAGCAGGTGCGCGCGGTGATGGATGCGGAGTACGAAAACCGCTTTATCCTCGCCGAAGCCAACATGTGGCCCGACGACGTGCGACCCTACTTCGGCGACGGCGACGAGTGCCAGATGGCCTTCCACTTCCCGCTGATGCCGCGGCTCTACATGGCGCTGCGGCAGGAAGACCGGTTGCCGATCACGGAGATCATGGCGCAGACCCCCGCCATTCCGGACAACTGCCAGTGGGGCCTCTTTCTGCGCAACCATGACGAGCTCACGCTCGAGATGGTCACCGACGACGAGCGCGATTACATGTACCTGGCCTACTCCGCCGACCCGCGCATGCGCATCAACGTGGGCATTCGCCGCAGGCTGGCGCCGCTGGTCGACAACAACCGCCGACGCATCGAGTTGTTGAACTCGATCCTGTTTTCCTTTCCGGGGACACCGATCCTTTACTACGGCGACGAAATCGGTATGGGCGACAACATCTACCTGGGCGATCGCAACGGCGTGCGCACGCCCATGCAGTGGAACAGCGACCGCAACGCCGGGTTCAGCCGCGCCGTTCCGGCAAGGCTGTACTCGCCGGTGATCATGGACCCCATCTGGGGCTACGAGGCGATCAACGTTGAGGCGCAGGACAGCGACACAAGCTCCCTGCTGCACTGGACGCGCAACATGATCGCCCTGCGCAAACTGTTCCAGGTCTTTGGTCGCGGCTCGCTGGAATTCTTAAAGCCGGAGAACCGCAAGGTGCTTGCCTACCTGCGGGAGTGGAATGGGGAGCGCGTGCTGTGCGTGGCGAACCTGTCGCGTTTTGCGCAGCCCATGACGCTCGACCTCTCACGCTTCGCCGGTCTTGTTCCTGTAGAGATGCTGGGGTACGTGCCCTTTCCCGCCATCGACAAGACACCCTACGCCATTACGCTAGGGCCGTATGCCTTCCTGTGGCTCGAACTGCAGGAGCCCGCAGTTGCAAAACTCCAGACCGAACCCGTCGAGTCATCGCCTCAGGAACTGACGATTCCAGCGCATGATATTCAGGGCATCTTCAACGGGGTAGGCGCGCAGTTGCTGCAGGAAACGTTCCTGACGAAGTACATCTGCGGCCAGCGCTGGTTCGGCGCGAAGTCCAAGCACATCAAGAACGTCCACATCACCGACTCGCTCGTGCTGGACGCCACGAACGCCGCGGTCATCGTGGTGGAAGTGCAATATGCCGAGGGCGAAGCGGACACCTACACACTTCCACTCGCCGTACGGCCGGTCGAGGCCGGGACGGAATATCCGGCAAATGTTGTGATCGCGAAACTCTTCGATCCCGGGTTTGAGGGCGTGCTGCTGGATGGGTTAGTGCTTCCCGAGGTTCGCGACATCTTTCTGCAAGGCATCGCAACCGGAACGGAACAGACCACGAATCGCAACGGCACTGCTCGGGGCATTGCAAGTTCCGCTTTCTCCACAGTTCGTGGTGAGGGCCTGCTGCCTTCGCGCAAGGGCTCGGCGGAGCAGAGCAACAGTTCTCTGCTGTTCGGCGACCGCCTGATCCTCAAGCTCTTCCGAAGGCTGCAGCCGGGCGAGAATCCTGACGCGGAGATCGGACGTTTCCTGACCGAGGTCGCGCATTTCGAGCACATCGCTCCGTTTGCGGGCGAGATCGTCTACACACCCAACGGCGGCGAGGCAACAACCCTTGCCCTTCTGCAAGGGATGGTGCAGAACAAGGGGGACGGCTGGTACTGGACGCTAGAGCAGATCGAGACGCAAAAATCTCCGCAAAATAACGCGGATTACGACACCGCGGCACGTCTGTTGGGCCAGCGCACCGGCGAGATGCATCGCGCCCTCGCCACGCCGACCGACAACCCGGCCTTCTTAAGCGAGCCCGCCACGTCCGAGGCGCTCGACCGTGATGCCGAACGTCTGGAGCGGCAGATCGCCGCGGCACTGCAGGCGACGCGCACCCGTATCGCAACGCTTCCCGAAGACCTGCTCACGCCGGCTGCCATGCTAATCGCCCGCCGCAACGATTTGCAGCGCGTGGTGCAGGAGCTTCGCGAGATTGACCCGGCCAAAGCTGGAAGCAGGACAAGGATTCACGGGGACTACCATCTTGGGCAGGTGCTGCGGACTGAGGACGATTTCGTCCTTCTGGACTTCGAAGGCGAACCTGCGAAGTCCCTTGCCGAGCGGCGCGCCAAGCAGTCTCCGCTGCGGGACGTTGCAGGCATGCTGCGGTCGTTCTCGTACGCGGGCGTGGCCGGCTTTACTTCCTCCGCCGAGAACACAGCGCAACGACGCGCGTGGGAGGCTGCGGCGGAACGAGCTTTCCTGGATGGCTACTGGAGCGTACCGGCACAGGGCATCGCGGTGGACCGGGAAGTCGCAAACCACCTGCTGCGTGCCTTCCTGCTTGAAAAAGCGCTCTACGAGTTGATGTACGAGTTGAACAACCGCCCCGACTGGATCAGCATTCCTTTGCAGGGCATTCTTGAGTTGCTGGAATCGGCAGCGCGGGAGTAAGGGAGATCATGGCCGCCTCTGAAGTGACCGCAGCAACAGAAGCCCGCGACCAGGCGAGTACCGAAGGCAGCAGTATCGCCGCGACGGTAGTAGTATGCCTTGGGCCGGCGTACCAGGACGCCACGCCGGAAAGGCTGGAGCCGCTGCTCGCCGTATTGCGTGATGCGGGTGCAGATGCCGGTCTCACAGGCATGCTGATCGGTTACCCGGTCGCACACGGCGATGTCCCTGCAACTACGGCTGGCTCCTTTACGCTGCTGCCGTTCACGCAGTCTGTGTCGGCTCACACCCTTTCGGTTCAGCCGGCGGCTTCGTGGCTAAGCGCCTTTGAATTGATGCGGGCGCACAACAGTGCTTGCTGTCTGTTGCTGGGGGCAGAGGCGCACACACTGGATCCCGCAGCCATCCGATTGATGCTGGACGCGGTATGGAACGGGAGCATCGATCTCGCTCTGCCGAAGTATGCTCTGCAGCCAAATCAAGGACTGCTGAACGTTGCGATGATCTCGCCACTCTCCGCCGCGGTCTACGGCGTGGACGTGGCATTTCCCCTTGCACTTGACTACGCCCTCTCACTCCGTATGGCAGAGCGCATGGCCGGGGCGGCGCAACGCTTTACTACGGCGGCACAAGGCGATGCCCTTCTCTGGCCTGCGGGCGAAGCGGCAGTGGCAGGCTACAACGTGGCCGAGATCGCCATGGGGCACCGCGAACTTCCGCAGCCGCAGGAAGACCTGTCGACCATCCTGAATCTGGTCTGCGGTTCCATGTTCTCTGACGTGGAGGCAAAAGCATCATTCTGGCAGCGCATCCGGCCGGCCACTGAGATTGCACGTGCGGGAAACGCCGACTTCACTAAAGCTGCGACGGAACCGCCCACACAAAGCGAGATCGATGAACTGATTCAGAGTTTTCGCATCGGTTACAGCAACCTGCACGAAATCTGGTCGCTGGTACTTCCGCCGAATACTCTGCTCGGGCTCAAACGCCTGTCGCAAATGCCGGCAAACGGCTTCACGATGCCAGACAGCCTGTGGGTGCGCATCGTGTATGACTTTGTGCTTGCCCACCGGCTGCGGACCATCTCGCGCGGGCACCTGCTTGGCTCGCTCACCCCACTCTACCTGGCGTGGGTGGCGTCCCACATTGTCGCCAACGGCGAAGCATCTGCTAGGCCCGGCGCGCTGGTGCGCGCGTTTGAAGCGGACAAGCCATATCTCGTCTCACGCTGGCGCTGGCCGGATCGCTTTAATCCGTAACGGAGTTGCTATCGCGGTTTGATAGAGAGAAGATCCACCACGAGCATAAAGGTTCAGGA
>CALMAP010000036.1 GCA_937859825.1 uncultured Terriglobus sp.
GCTACTCCCTCGGCAACATCCTTGAGATTGCACGGCAGATGCCCTCCGCGACCCGCGTGGCTGGCATGTATGCATGGAACCAGCTTGGACGCAAAATCAAGAAAGGTTCCAAGGGCATCCGCATTCTCGCCCCCCTTATCGGCGTTCGCCGAAAGAAAGACGACGAGGCGAAGGCCAGCAACGACCCCGCAGCCCCCCACAAGCCGGTGTTGGTTGGATTTCGTGCGGTCTATGTCTTCGATGTGTCGCAGACTGAGGGCGCAGAGCTCCCCAAGTTCACCGAACGCACCAAGGGCGACGTGGGCGAGTTCCGCGAACGGCTGATCGACTTCACCATCGCGCAGGGCATCCAGCTCGACTTCAAGGACAGCATCGCTCCCGCTCTCGGCATGAGCTATGGCGGCAAGATCGCGTTGCTTCCCGGCCAGGAACCCGCAGAAGAGTTCAGCACCCTTGTGCATGAGCTTGCGCACGAAGTGCTTCACAAAGCCGAGCGCCGCATCGCCACCACCAAGACGGTACGCGAGACCGAAGCAGAGGCCATCGCCTTTGTTGTCTCGCAGACCATCGGCCTTGACGCGGGACGCGCCTCCGCCGACTACATCCACCTGTACCACGGCAACGCTGCACTTCTCACCGAGAGCTTGGAGGTCATCCAGAAAACCTCGGCACTCATCCTCTCCGCAATTGAGACGGAGCAAGTAGCCGTGGAAGCGGACACCACCAACGAGGAACAGACCACTAGCGCCCCCGATGCAGTTCTCGCGGAGGTGGCGTAGCCATGCAGACCGTTCTTGACATGCTCTTCAAGGCCGGAGGTTGGCACCCCGGCCTGTACTTCAAAATCAACCACGCCCCATTCATGGAGCTTGTCATCGAGGCCATGGACGAGTCAGGCCCCTGCGGTCTTCCCGCCCTCTCTGTTTGCCATTACGGCACCCAGAATGGTGATGCCATGCGCGACCCGGAGATGTGTTTCGAGTTGGGCCTCGCAGGAGGAGCGCACCTAAATCCCTTCTACTGGCGCAACGACTACGTAGGCGTTGAGCAATGGAGCCGATTCGTCCGCGACACCGACTACTGCTTTCATCGCGAGCTTTTCATGCAGCACGTGGACTTCGCCAAGGTATGGGACCGCAACCTACGCGCCCAAGGCTTTGCCGAGGCGTTCGACCCGCACAAGCACATACGCGGCTAACCGTTTCCCGCCCACGGAGCGGGACCACGGCAGACATGCGCCGCTCCGCAACCACAGCGCTTCGCTCACCCACAGGAGAACCACGTGCAAAACAGCAGCGAATTCCAGTACATCGCCATCGACACCATCCACGAATCCATCACCAATCCCCGCCGCACCTTCGATGAGTGCAAGCTGGGCGAGCTTGCCGAAAGTACCCGCACCAACGGTCTCATCCAGCCCATCACCGTTCGCCCGAACTCTGACGGCTTTGAAATCGTTGCAGGAGCGAGACGCTTCCGCGCGGCGCAGCTCGCGGAGATGTTCAGCCTTCCCGCCCGCATCGTCACCATCAACAATGCCCAGGCGCTTGAGTGGCAGTTAGTGGAGAACTCGCAGCGCGTGGACGTTCACCCCTACGAGGAGGCACAGGGCTTCCAGCGCTTGCTCGATATGCCCGGCTATGACGTGGCCACGCTGGTAGAGAAGTCAGGCAAGAGCGCCGCTCATGTCTATGCCCGCCTATCCCTTTTGCAACTCATCCCCACCGTTGCGGAGGCGTTCAGTCAGGAACTCATCACCGCCTCTCACGCCAACCTGCTGGCGCGGCTTCCCCAGGAACACCAGGCCAATGCCTATGAGCAGTGCTGGCGCAAAGACTGGCAGGACAAAGAGCCCCATCTCCTCCCCGCAAAGCACCTGAGCGCGTGGATACAGACCAACCTCTATCTATCGCTTGCCGAGGCTCCATTCGGCAAGGAAGACACCACCCTCAACCCGCCCGCAGGGGCTTGCATCACCTGCCCCCGCCGCAGCGGTTTCAACACCACCCTCTTTGCCGACGTGCACGGCGACCAGTGCCTTGACGCTCCCTGCTTTCACGTCAAGGTGAACGCCTACATCAACCGCGAGATCGCCGCGCGACCTCAGCTTGTCCAGATTGAGGACGGCTGGCGCAAGCCTTCCGAGAAGCGCCCCGATGCTGTACAGCGCGGCCACTTCCGCGAGATCGAACAAAGCGACAACCCCGACGCCGAGCCGGTTCCGGCTTGCGCCGCCGCAAAACCCGCCATCGTGGTCTACGGCAAGCGCGTAGGCACCACCCTGACCGTGTGCACCGACAATCACTGCCCTGTCCACGACCCGCGCGAAGCCGCTCGGATTGTCAAACAGGAGGAGGAGAACCCAACCCCTGTCATGGCTCCCGCCGCTGAGGAGGAGACAGAGGAGGAGAAGGCCGAGCGCGAGGCCGAGTACGAACAGCGCAGAAAGGAGCACCAAGCCGAAGAGGAGCGTAGGGCCGAGGAGCGCCGCCAGCAGTTCGAGCGGCAACAGCAGGAGCAGGAGGCCGAACGCGAACGCCGCGACCAACAGCGCAAGCAGCGTGAGGCCACTTTCGAGCGCATCCTTGCCAACGCTCCGGAGACGCTTTCCGCAGCCCAACTCCGGGTGCTGCTACGCGCCATCGTCAACCTTGACCCCTATACCTTCGCAGATGACCTCGCCGTAGAAATGAACGGCGACAACGAGAACGACCAACGCAGCGCCGAGGAGGTCCTGCTATCCACCATCGACAGCATCGAGGACGGCAAGTTGCCACACTTCGCCATCCGTCTTGCCCTCTCCGGGCACGTCGGCATCCCGCGCGAAAACGAGTTCGACTTTCTGGCCGAAGCCGAGGCCGTCTTCGCACCACGCACCCCCAAGAAGAAGGGCAACGGCAAGGCCAAGAAGCCGACGCCCATTGCTTCCACCAAGCCCAGCGCGAAGCCGAAGAAGACAGCAACTACCAAGAAGCCCATCGCAGCCTAACCCAAGGTGGGGGCGTCATTGCCCCCACCCACTTTCCACACGGAGGTGGCAGGTATGAACCGGACCGAGCAAGCTGTGCGCCGAACGCTCGCCGCTGTCGATGCTCCCTTGTACGACATCGGCATTCTTACCGACCGTGGCATGTTCCCCCGCATGGACGCTCTCACCCCCGCCCAATGCATGGCCCGCCTTCGCTACCTCAAGTACCGCAATGCGAACGGTGCGCACATCTACTTCCGGCCATCCGGCGAACGCCGCTATACCCTGCTGGATGACCTCAGCCTAGCCGCCCTCACCGGCCTTGCAGCCGAAGGGTTCCAGCCCTGTGCCGTCATCGAAACCAGTCCCGGCAACTTCCAGGCATGGCTGAAGCACTCACGCATCTTTTCCAAGGAACTCGGCACGTTCGCCGCTCAGCTGCTCGCACAGCGCTTCGGTGCTGACCCCAGCGCCGCAGACTGGCGCAGGTTCGGACGGCTCCCCGGCTTTACCAATCGCAAGCCACAGCATAAGCAGGGTGCGGGTCTGTACCCTTTCGTCCGGCTCCACGACTCCACCGGCGAACAGTGCACCGCCGCTGGGCGCTTCGATCTTGATGCGGACCGGATGCACAAAGCACGGCTGGCCGACTTGCACCGGCAGCGCCAGAGCTTCCGCCCATGGTTCAGCAGAGCCACTTCCCTGACGCTGTCCCGCTTTCGTACCGCAGCGAAGTACGCGGGCCGACCGGCCGCCGCGGATATGGCGTTTTCGATCGCTGCCTTTGCGAACGGCTGGACACAGAGCCAGGTCGCAGACGCTCTCACCTCGGAGTACCTCTCCCGCAATCCAAGCCAGTCCCGGCGTGCTGCCTACGTCCGCAGGACCACCGCCAAAGCCATGCGCTGGGTCAGGGCCTAATGAGGCGTCTCCGCCTCAGCGCCGCCCTACGCGGCGCGGGAGAACCCGCTTTGGTTTCTCCCGACCCTCATCCCGCTTCTGACCGGCCTGCGCTCGCCGGCTGCGCGGCAGGAGTCCAGTTCCTCCTCCTGCACCTTCCCCGGGATGCTTCTGTTAGCTCCGCTTCGCAGGGGTCTTCTTTGCCGTCTTTGTAAGCGCAGTCTTCCTGGCAGGTTCTCCGCGCGGCTCTATATGAGCCATCACTGATGCCCCAAGTTCCCGGGTCTCCGCTGTCGACAACATGCTGGGCGCTGCTAGAGCTCTTGCTGCCAACTTCTTAATCTTTGGCGCTGTCAGGGGTGAAGGTGCTTTCGGCATGATCGCAGTCTAAACCGAGAGCGCGGATTACCTCAGCCATTCACCTACGTCAGCGTACGTGCTTTCGTTGGTCACGCAGGCTGC
Organism: uncultured Terriglobus sp.; assembly: GCA_937859825.1. GTDB lineage: Bacteria > Acidobacteriota > Terriglobia > Terriglobales > Acidobacteriaceae > Terriglobus. The sequence goes on from CALMAP010000036.1 coordinate 4,331, forward strand.
TGTGGCTCCTGGCTTAAGACGCAAGAGCTCGTATGTCTTTCTCGTTGGCGTCAGGTACACCCCCAGGGAGTGGCCGGGATAGTAGGCTGATTGCCCGTTTACAGCCACATGCACTCGATACCGATCGTTCAGCAGACGAAGAGTGGTGAAATCGTCAAAGCTCAACCTGTATGGATTCCCAACAACAATGTCGCTCTGGGGAATGATGCCGGCATGGTCTATGAAACCAGGCTTGAAAGACAAATAGTTAGCGTGTCCGCCCGTTCCATCGAAGTTTTTCAGCAGCTTGCCCCACCAGGCGGGCAGATCAACCCCAAATGACACCACCGTCTCTTCAACCTCGATCTTCATGGTTCGAGGTTCAATCATCATCACCTTGCGCTTGTCCATGTGGGAACCTCTCTTCAATCGTGAAACCCTAAAGCACTTCGTGCTTCTCTAAAAATGTGTTCGTCTGGAATCGTCGTTACGACGAGCGGGCGGCCGGCACCACGCACCAGACAATAGCGCTTATCTCTCTCGCTGAGCTTGGGCCCGACCATCAACATGAACGAGAAGCCGGGCACCGGGAAACGATAATAACTGTTGCCTCCACGTGAGCTTCCAACAGGTCCATAAATGACTTTGTCCACTGGACTGCCGGGCGGTCGGACAACCGCCATCAGCGACGCCTTTTCTGGGAAGCCCCTTTCGCCGAGAAGATACCGGCGAAATTGATCTGCGTAACCATGAAGATTGACTGGCACACTGCCGTCGCTGTTCCAGCCGAATATTGACCCTCTCCAGAAAACGCTGCTCGCGAAGTAGGTGAGCGCATCCGCGTCTATTTCAGGGAACAAGTTGGCCTCGTAGAGGATCGTCGGTACGCCTTGCTGATGCACCGAAGCCCGACCAGCTAGCAAGGTCTGCAAGAGCTTGAACTTGCCGTCATTTCGCAGCGTGTTTCTGAAGAACCAGTCCTCTCCACCTCTCGAAACCCGCTGCTCGCAGTCCGAACACAGCAACGAGGCTCGATCCTGCTTCGATGATTGAACGCTTTGCCCTCGCGAAACATGGAACGGATTGGGGTTCATGCCAGGGGCCGCAGCACCACGCAAGGTTCTGTACACAGCCGCGGAAATGTAGTGACTCATCCTGAGCTCTACACCTTCCTGCAGACACAGCTTGCATTTTCCAACCATCTCAGCCCTCGGCCCCAGGCCTACTCTCGAAAAAGCCGGAACGGTCTAGCAGCAGGGCCCGGTTTCAGGAAGTCTAGTGACGTCTGCTCATGTCCCTCCGGATGCTGTTCACGCCAGAGGACTCGCAGAAGCAATGGCCACGAAGATGAGAGAAATTGTGTCCTGGTCACCTTTGCGTGGCAAGCCAAGCAGAGCGTGATCATCAGCTTGGGATCGTTCTTGCCCGGTCTGCGATGATGCACGGCGATAGAGCGCTTGCCGCGCTTTGTAGTAGTACAACCTGGCACAGCGCAACGGTATCCGCCGCGCGCCAGAACCTCTTCCCTGTGGCCGCCGAAGTATTCCTCATCCTGCCGTTTTAAGCTGTAGCAGGTCGCACAAAGGCCGAGAGCGAGAAACTTCTCGTTTCCGCAAGGACAGCAGATCGACCTCTGTTGAATCCAACCCATCTACATCACCCATTGTGCGGGCGGATCGAGAACCTCTACGTCCACCAGCCAGCCATGCACGACAAAGCAGGCTCCATCATCGCACTGGACGGTGAAGGCCGCTTCCAAATCGAACTGCCCGCTCACGTCATCGAGCAGCTCGCCGCCGATCACTTCATCTTCGATCACCGTGTCCATACCATCCAACAGAACTCGCATCGCTGTCCTTCCCTGCTCTGCCGTGCCGCTTTCTTACCTTGGGCGTGAACGCCACGTATGACAGACGGTCCTTTGATCGTTCCCAACTTTCACGCAAGAGCGACTTTGTCTTATTCGTTGGCTACCCTACGGCGCAGTTCCACCGCTCTGGCTCACGCGAGCTTCGACATTTCGAGTGCAAGCAGCAAAGTACATGCAGAATCCCGAGAGCCGTTCGACATTACGTTTCCCGAGAGGTCCGACAAGCGAAGTACGATCGAAGGGCTACCCTCAGTGCGTTCACTTTTCTATTGTGGCAACAACCAAGGCGCATTCCACTGCCGCAAGGACAGGGTCTCTTATTGGAAACGCGCTTCTTTCGCCTAATCGCCTGCAAGTATGCCGTTGCGATTTCTGGGTCCGAAGCTCCCAGCATCTCGCCGAGATCATCTACCAGACCAAGTGTGCCGTGCCTAAGCTCGCCAAACGGCATGGCTTCGCCGGCCTCGTGAAGCGAGTAGGCGTAAAGATACGGGACTACCACTCGTTCCATAAAGTTCGGAAATGACGGATTCTGTTTAGTTAAAAGCCACAAGCGAAACGGAGATCCCAAGCACAAAGCATTTCCCGTAAGCTTGTGGAAGTCACTCGGGATCCGTCCACCTGTCTCGTGCACGACCGGTACTTCAGAAGGGTACGCGGCAGGAACGCGGACGCTGATTTCATAGGAATCAGTGACAGTCCTGCAGCCATGAGCAGATGCGGTAAAGTCGATTACACCTGCTAAAACAACATCACCATCTTTGCTCGGAATAAGTCGGAGGCTCTCGAATCGAGTAAGCAGCTCTGAGATGGCGAGCTGATTCAGTAGGACGTCCCCAGCCATCACTTGCCCCAGGGTTTCGGCGCAGAAGGCACGAATACGCTCGGTGCGACAGAGGCGGCCGCTGCTCTTACCGGGAGGGGATTGCTGATATGTGAAAGCTGGTCTCGCGTCAGCTGGACTTCGAAGCGACCGCGAATCTCGCGCTCCATGCCATCACGAGTCAAAGCATGAAGACGAGAAAGGTCCTGCTGAACTTGGGTGTGCCAAAGCAAAAAGTTCTTTTCTAGCAATGGGTTCTTGCTCCATTTGTCCGCGTAATCTTCCGATGGAGCCGTAGGGTTTGGTACGCGGGGATAGACAGGACTGACAAAGTTGCGCATTCTGGCGACGATGCCGGTGACCGCTTCATAAATATCAGCCTCTCCCGCATAGGCATGAGTTGCGAGATTTGTAATGATCATCGAAATAGGAGCAATTTCCGGTGAGTCCCGGAACATGACATCACGATGACGCTTCATCAGCTGGATCGAACGCTGGAGAGGTGTCTTCCACTCGTAAGGGGGCACGTCTTCTACCGAGGCGAACTTCCGCATTTCGACCAATGCACGAAGCCGCGCCTGTGCGTAGACCCGTGTATGTTCTTCAAACCAGCGAGCAAAGCCGCGCGGGTTGCTAATCAACCAGTCTCTTGAAATGGTCAGGTAGTTCATGTGTCGCTGGTCAGTGATAGCAACAGCCCGTTTTGCGAGTTCGAAGGGTACGCCTTGCGCGATGATGGCCTGTACGACTGCAGGCTCCTCTGCAACGCAAGGCAAGCTGTCGAGGTGGAAGGACGCCTCGTCGGCGTAGTGCAATCTCCAGCAGCGAGGCTTCTCCTCAAGCGGGCTCAGCATGCCGTGAGCTTTTGCATAAGCCTTTAGCTCCTCTCCAAAGAGGAGCTTCAACTCGCTTTGCGTCTTGGCAGTCTTCTGAATCTGCAGCGTAACAACGCTATCGAGGTCGTATTCCGCATCGCTATAAATCGGACGCACCACCGTGCCGTAACGAAATGATCCTTGAGGTGTTACGTGAGGCGAGTACCGTGACAGCTTTGATTCTGGACGACACAGCCACTCGGCAATGGAGTGGTGACGGTCTGAAGCCCGCTCGTAATACGACTGAGGAATGTCAAGCGAGTCCACAACACTGTCGAGCACTTTGACTACTGCAAGCTGGTCCATGGAACCTTCCTTAAGCAATTTTCAACGCGGGCTTATACCCGTGCACATTATGGTGGTCGTACAACAACCAGGGCATGTCCGCTTTGGGCATTCGGACTCGCCCAAACTCGACGCAAATGGATACAGGCGCCGCAAGGAACACATGTAGCATCGTGTTCTGCCCGTGCTTTTCCTTGATCATGTTGAGCAACGGGCGTAGTGTGGCTCGGAAGTCGGCCAGATGCTCTCGACTCTTGATGATGTCGTTATGGGGATCTTCTACTGTTAACTGCCAAACAGCAGCCTCTTCAGCAAGCGCTTGATGAACACGGTCCCTGGTCACTCGGGCACTGATATCTACGAGCAGGGCGGGTATCCCTACACTGTTCTGAGGCCGTTCCACCTTGATTTTCAGTCTTTCAGCTCGCTGGGGCCAATCCCACGTTTGAGGCTCGCGATGCCGCTGGAACACGTCCACCTCAAATATGTCCCCGAGCAGAGTGCCAAGCCTGACCAGGAGCGGTTGCGCAGCTAATGCAAAAACAGAAAGGTGCTTGTCGGCTGACGGTTCGGAAAGCGGTCCTCGCACCTTCTTCTCGAAGAGCTTTTTCAGGTTAGCGTCTTCATTTGCCCAGAACGTCTCCTCCGTATCGTTGGAGGCAACATTCAACAATTGAAGAGCAAGAGGATTCCTTGAAGCTGGGAAGCGACCCGGCATCATTGCAGCGGCCGCTTGCTTATAGCTGAGGCACGGTGACTGGTCACCGATGTTCGATCCATACAACAAGACATTGCTTGTATGCTCTGGCGCTATTCCAGTGACGAGTTCCACACGGTCTTCATGCCTCTTCTTCATCAAAAGCAACAGCTCTGCCGAGTAAGTCTGCTCGCCATGCGGGCCGTCGATCTCCGTGTGGCATTGGTGACACACAAGCATCAGATTCTCTGTCGCGTTTAGCTGTTCCTTCGAGATACCCTGGCGCCCACGCGGCCCATATGGGCTGAAAGACCGTATGTGAGCTTTCTGTGCAACGTTCACCTCATTCCGAGTAACAAGAGACATCCACAGAGGACGGTTGCAGCCTGCGAACTCACAGCGACCACCAGCACGTCCCCAGAGCATCGCTGTCACTGGCAGCGAAATGTGGCGCGTGACATCGTATTCACTCAGTTTCGGCTTCGCAGGTCTGTCTGTCCCCCGTCCCATTTGTCCTTGACTTTCCTCCGCCACCAACTGCAGTCTGGTACACAAGTGAAACACTATCGGAAGTCCGCGCGCGGGTCAATCGTGAACCACTGGTTCAGATGTGGAACACAGGGGGAAAATTAGGTGCCTCCATTGGAAGACCTCGGAAGAAGAGCAGCTAAGCGGCGCGAAGAGCTTGGTCTAGGAATTCGTGCAGCCGCGAAGGAAATTGGAATAAGCCATCCCACGTTGTCCAGAATCGAACGAGGACACCTACCCGATCTGGAGAACTACCAGCGAATCTGTCTCTGGCTGGGAGAGGATTCAGAGACCAATGTCACATCGGCTGCACCGACCACGATTTTGATGGCAGGCACAGCCGTCGCCGAAGTGCACTTTCGCAAGCGTGCGACCGTTTCTCCAAAGACGGCCCAAGCACTCGCGCAGATGATCCTGGCAGCTCAGGAATTCCTAGCGGCAGGAAAGTGACCTGATGTGAGTGAGTTACGTCGTGGCTTCAAGGCGTGGTGTGAAAGAGCTGCTGCGGGGTACCGCCGGGATCTAGGGCTGCGACCTGAAGATGCTCTAAACCCTCTCCGCCTCGCTGGGCTTCTCAGTGTTCTAGTAATCACTCCTGAGGTCCTTACCGGCCTTTCTGCAAGCGCTGCTCAGCACCTGTGCGTTACCGATGCCGACAGCTGGTCTGCCGTGACTCTCATCGAGGGCAGTAAGCAACTTGTGATCCTAAATCCGTCGCACTCTACTGCACGAAAAAACAGCGACCTTGCTCACGAATTGAGCCACATCATTCTGGAACACAAGCCAACGCAGGTGTTCCTTGGCCTGAACGATGCTTTACTCATTAGAGAGTTCGATCGCACCCAGGAAGCCGAAGCTGAATGTCTATCCTCAGTGATGCTCGTTCCGCGAGACGCACTCCTAGCGCTCGTTCCGATTAACGATGATGAGATAGCCGCTCAGCAGCTGGGTGTAAGCACCCAGCTTTTTCGTATGCGCAGAAATGTCAGCGGGGTGGAGCGCCAGCTCGCTCGCCGATGGTGAGATGACAGGCCTCTGAGACTCATGGGATCGCAGTGCCTTACATTTTTGCTTGCACTTTTGGAAGCTCCGCCCACCGCGTAGTCCAACGGGGCGAACGATGTTCTGCTCTCAGTTTCCAAGTCGCGTCCTTCGGTCCGGAGCTCAGGATGCGAACAGTTCCCCGCCCTAGCGTGGCGTTAAGGCTGTCCACCGTCTTCCAGGCCCGCTCTCTTCGTTCGCGGTCGAGCTCGCTCCACAACGCCGGCTGCTGGACCGCTTCCGGCAGCAGCTCCGTAATCATGACGCCGCACTTCGCATAGCGGAAGCCGTCGCGGAACAGCCGTTCACCCAGGCGCACCGCAAGAGCAACCACTTCCCCGGTGTCGTTCGTCGTGGCCGAGAACCGGGCCGAGGCGCCGTTCGAATAGAACGGATCGGTGTTGAAGGTGTTGGTGTGCATGAAGACGAACAGGTTATCGGATGCAACCTTGTGCCGGCGCATCTTCTCCGCGGCGCGCGTGGCATAGCTAGCCAGCGCTTCGCGCATCTCCTGCCAAGTCGTGACGGGATTTCCAAAGCTCCGGGTGACCGCGATCCCCTTCCGTGTCGGCTCCACCAGCTCCAGAGGCATGCAGGAGATCCCGCGCAGCTCGTATACCATGCGGCCACCCGTTACCGTCATCAGCGCCCTTGCGTTCTCCGGCTCCAGCGCGGCCAGGTCCGCGGCCGTCTGGATTCCTAGCTTCGCCAGTTTGGCGGCTGAGGCACTGCCAAAGCCCCAAACCTCCTCCACAGGCACCGTGGGCAGCAGTTCCCCTCGCACTCGTCCGTCGCGCAGGTCGCATACGCCCCGGTACTGCGGCCTTTTCTTAGCGAGGAAGTTGGCCACCTTGGCGAGCGTTTTCGTGGGAGCGATTCCGACGCAGGTCGGAATGCCCACCCAGCGGTGCACCCGTTCCCGCAGGGCTCGCGCCAGCGGCTCCACTTCCCTGCTATGAAACTCGCCCAATTTGAGAAAGCTCTCGTCGATGGAGTATGTCTCAACGGTCGGGACCATGGAGTGCAGAGAATCGCTCACACGCCGGGACAAATCACCATAGAGGGCGTAATTGGAAGAAAAGACGCGAACGTTCTCGCGCCGGATCAGCTCCCGAATCTTGAACTCGGGATCACCCATGCGGATTCCAAGCGCCTTTGCTTCTCAGTTATGTGGAATCTGTTCTCTCCATCCGATACGCTTCCGTCGCCATTCCTGGCCCGGAGACAAACATGCTGGAGCACGAAGCAGAACGCTGGCTGTCAATACAACAGAACCTCGGGAAAGCTCCGAACACCCTGCTTGCCTACAGGCGCTCTCTGGAGTGCTACGGCAGCTTCTGCATGGAGCTGCAGCGTCCTGTTTACGAAGCCACCAAGGAAGATGTCGCTCTCTTCGTCAGGTACATGACTGCTTTTCGTCTTCCTACGAGCAGGAAGACGAAAAGCGAGCGGGCGGGCATGGCCAACGCCACGATCCGGCTACGGCTAACTGCGGTGCGACTCTTCTACGACCACCTGATCGAAGAGGGAGTTCGGCAGAACAATCCGGTCGGACGTGGGCGGTACACGCAGAGTGGGGGCTTCGGAGGTGCCCGGCCACGCGCTCTCGTTCCACGCTTCACCACCCTGCCCTGGATCCCGACCGATGCCGAATGGAAGCACCTGCTCCAGACCGCTAGGTCTGAGCCGCTTCGCAATCGCGTTATGCTCGCTCTGGCCTATGACGCCGGCCTCCGCCGTGAAGAACTCTGCTTACTTGCAACCGGTGACATCGATCCAGCACATCGCCTGCTGACTGTGCGAGCCGAGACGACCAAGTCACGCCGAGGCCGGGTGGTTCCATATTCCGATGCCGCAGGCAGCTTGCTATCCGCCTACCTCGCACATCGGCGGACCCTGACCCGCACACGTGGCCCTCTGTTCGTCTCTGAGTCTCGCCGTAATGCAGGGGCGCCCCTGAGCTTTTGGACTTGGTCCAAGGTGGTGCATTCGCTTGCGGAGCGTGCAGGCTTGCCTCAACTGAGCACCCACACCTTCCGGCATCTCTGCTTAACGGACCTCGCCCGCGCCGGGTGGGAACTGCACGAGATCGCCAGCTTCGCCGGCCACCGCAACACCAGCACCACCTTGATCTACATCCACCTCAGCGGACGGGAGCTTACCGCAAAC
>CALMAP010000037.1 GCA_937859825.1 uncultured Terriglobus sp.
ACGACTGATAGGAACTGCGAAGCAGTTCCTATTTCATTTTGTGCAGGTTTCTATGGGAAATGGAACGTGTTGGAAGCTGCGTATACCAGTTTCGGCAGAATCCGGTAAAAACCATGCGACATGAAATTGGCATGAAAGCTGCTAGTATGTCATCAGTCCGTACATACCAGGAGCACGATCGGCATTGAGCAGGGTCCTGCTTTGCCGCCTGTCCCATTTTCTGGCGAACCATGTTTCGCCGCGGCTGCCGTTCTGAATTTCTTGCACGCTTTCGCATGACTTACCCATGCCTTCCATTGCCACTGACCTAAAAATTTAACGAGATTGGTTCGGCCGCGCTTTCGGTCGCAAAGATCTACTTCATGAGGCTGAGATTTTGATGAGACGAGTTCTAGCAATTGCTCCACTCGCCGTTGTCGCTGTAACCGGAGTTTTGGCTCAATCGTCGCGTGGTGTGATCACCGGGCTGGTGACGGACCCATCGGGCGCGGCAGTTCCACAGGCGGAAGTGACGCTTCGTTCCACTCTTCAGGGAACCACCACGATCATCCGCACTAACGGTGACGGTATCTATCGCTTTGACGGTGTGAACCCGGGCGACTACACCGTCACGGTGCGAGCAGAGAACTTCAATGCCTCGGAAGCCCCGGCCAACGTCGTCGTGGGTGCCACCGTTGGCCGCGACTTCAAGCTGGCCGTTGGTTACTCGACGACCGTGGTTTAGGTGACGACCAACAATCTGGAACTGCAGACGGAAGATGCCGTCCGGAGCCAGACGCTCGCCTCGAAAGAACTCTCCGAACTACCGCTGAGCGGACAGAACTCTCTCAATTTGATCCTCACCGCTCCCGGTGTGGTGCGTTCCAACCAGGCCGGATCGCTGGACAGCGGTATCGGTGCCGTGAATGGCGCCCGCGCGCGTTCCAACAACTTCCTCATTGACGGCCTGCAGAACAACGACATTTCGGTGGCGGGGCCGCAGTACACCATTACAAACAACGACGCCCTGGCCGAAGTGAACTTCCAAACCTCCAACTTCAGCCCGGAGTTCGGCCGTGCAGGTGGCGCGGTCGTCAGCCAGACCACGAAATCGGGTGGAAACGCCTTCCACGGTACCGTGGCAGTGATCTACAGCAGTCAGAACTTCAGTGCAACAACGCAGACGCAGCGCAACGCATACGTCTCCAATCTGGCCACCTACACCGCGCAGCAGGCGGCGGGTAACACTTCCTATCCACTGCCACAAATCAAGCCGGTCTTTCACAACTTTCGGCCTGCGGCTACCGTCGGTGGACCGGTCATCATCCCTGGCCTGTACAACGGCCATGACCGCACGTTTTTCTTCGGTGCGGGACAGCTCTTCCGTGATCGCTACAACGCACTGGGTACCTTTACCAATGTTCCCACAGCTGCCGGATATAACACCCTGCGCACCCTTGCCGCCTCGGCGGGTTGCAGCAACGTACGGTTCTATCTCAACCTGCTGGACACGCTCGGTACGCCGACCTCCAGTTTCCAGCAGTCGGCCACTTCCATCGCCGTGCCTGCAGCGACGCTTGCCAATGCGCCCACGTGCAACGGCACCACGCGCGCCGGGCAGACCCTCTCTCTGGGGCAGTATTACCGCTATGCAAGGGAAGCGGTGGATGACGACAACGTCATTGCCCGGGTGGACCACAAAGTATCCAGCAAGCAGAGCCTCATGTTCCGCTTTCTCTTCGATGATTCCGTTGACAATCTAGGCGGCTCCGAAGCGATTGCACCGCAATTCGACGTTCCTTCGCGAGGACGTACGCTGGGCGCGGCATTGAACGATGTGTACCAGATCAAGAGCTCGCTTGTGAACGAGTTCCGTTTTGGCTACACCCGTTCCAGTCTCCGCTTCAATATTCCAAGCACAGCAACCTTGGGACTGACGCTGCCAGCCTACACCGCATCCGGGTTGAACATCCCCAGCATTTCGTCCTCCTTCAATCAGGGACGGATCGCCAACAGTTTCGAATATGAAGATGTAGTTACATTCATCAAGGGCCAGCATGCCATCAAGGGCGGCGCTGCGATCCTCCGTCAGCTTGCTGTGCAACAGGCACCATTTAATGGCCGTGGCATCATTACCTACGGTGCCATTACTGCTGCAGCATCGGCGAATGGGTCGGGCGCAATCTCAGCCATTGCAAACTTCCTGGATAACTACGCGGGCACCAGTCCAACGCCCGTAAGCAAATTGTTCGACCAGATCACTCCCCAGGCACCAGGCACATACCGGCCAAACCTGTTCACGCAGGCTTACTTCCTGCAGGACACGTGGAAGGCAAGTCCTGATCTCACGCTGGTGTACGGTCTCCGTTACGAGAACTTCGGTCAGCCCGCAAACAGTTCAAGCTTTTCGCACCCTGCATTCGTCGGTTACGGCACGACCGATTACCTCTCGAACGCCCGGGTAACTAAAGACAACAACAACTTTGGGCCGACCTTCGGCTTTTCCTACAATCCACACGTCGGAAATGGCATGTTCAACGGCCGTACGGTTCTGCGCGGCGGCTACCAGGTTACTTACGACACCTTTTACAACAATCTGCTTTCGAACATGAAAGCTGCCGCTCCGAACGCCTTGTCCAATCTGACTTCATCGAGTACTGTCTCCGTTGCAGCACCCCGTGGCGTTCCCGGTATCTTCACAGGACTCAACAATGCCGTTCCAACACTCAATCCCTATACGGCAGAACAATCCGACTTCAGGCAGAAGATTCGCAACCCCTATTACCATCATATTTCCCTTGGCGTACAGGAAGAAGTGGGGAGGAAGATGGTGATGGACGTGGCGTATGTGGGCACGCTCGGTCGCCAGCTTTTCTTCACGAACCCGATCAATCCCGCTTTGCCGAATGCGACCTTCACGCAGACAGCTACCCAGACTGTGGCCATCAATGGAGTGAACACGTCGCAACTTGTACGTGTTTATGCCAATCGTGGTGCCATCCAGATTCGCGATAGCGGCCTGACTTCCAATTACCACTCGCTGCAGGTACAGTTTCGCCACCGCGGTTTGGAAACACCTGCAGGTCACATCTTCTTCTCGAG
>CALMAP010000038.1:0-4760 GCA_937859825.1 uncultured Terriglobus sp.
GCCATATCGCTATTCTTACGCGGCGGCTTGTCGGCGGCTAGAACGAGTTCAGCAGATCGCTGACCACGGCCTGTGCAAAATCGCGCCCAATCCGTTTTACGGCAGGACCATCTTCCTGAACAAAGGCGCTCAGGTCCTGCGTGGACTGAAACTGGTCGCGAAACAGGAACTTGTCATTGCTGTAAAGCACACGCCCATCGCGACCGGTCAGTACAACCTTGGCCTGCACAGTAACCAGGTAGGACGAGGTTGCGCCGCTTGAAGCGTCATAGGTCAGGGGTGCGATCGTCTGCGAGAGAATCGTTCCCATCAGGATGGCGTCGCTCTTCTCCGGGTCGTCGGTGCTCACGATCCGGTAGCGCGTGCGCGTGTTCAACTCATGGATCACGGCGTCCGTAAACACGGTCTCAGTGCGGTACTGCTGCGCGCGCGTGCTGAAGGTGGGCACGGCAAGCGTCCGCACCGCAGCCGGTATGTGCGTGGCGGAACCGGCGACGTGGTACCCACAACCCGTAGCACTGAGCAGCATGGCGGAAAGAAGCAGAGGCATGAAGCGCGGCACAGCCCATTCTCTCAGAATCCACGCAAGTATCGCGTGGAGCGATGGTCCGGTCGTATCCGGTACACTGAGCAGGTTTATGCCACCCATCATCGTTGCAGAGCGCCTGAGCAAGACCTACCGAAGCGGCAAAGTGGAGACGCAGGCCCTGAAGAACGCTACGTTCTCCGTAGAGCACGGTGAGTTCGTGGCGATTGTGGGCCCCTCCGGTTCCGGCAAGTCCACACTGTTTTATCTTCTGGGCGGGCTTACGAATGCCACCGGCGGCCACGTAACGATCGACGGCGTAGACTTCGCACAACTGACCGACGCCGAACGAACGAAGCAGCGAGGCGCAAAGATCGGCTTCGTGTTTCAGCGCTTCAACCTGCTGCCGACACTGAGTGCACGACAGAACGTGGAACTCGCGCATGAGATTGCCCAGAGCAGAAAGACCTTCGACACGGCGCTCCTGGAGCATCTGGCGGAGTTGCTCAACATCCAGGGTCGGCTGGACAATCGTCCCAATGAACTGAGTGGCGGCGAGCAGCAGCGTGTCGCCATCGCCCGTGCGCTCATCAGCAGGCCCGCGATCATCCTCGCCGATGAGCCCACCGGAAATCTGGACACGGAGAACTCCGATGCGGTGTTGGACATGCTACGCCACGCCTCGAAAGAGATGGGCCAGACCGTGATGATGATCACGCACAATCCCGAAGCAGCGGCGATCGCGGACCGCATCATCTACGTGCGCGATGGCCTGCTATGGAAGGAACCGCCTGTGCCACGGATACGGGCCGCTCGGTAGAGCAGCCATCCGGATTCGCAACGTTTTGCCGTTTGCCGTAGCTCTCTCTCCTGGGGACGAAAAGGATTACTCCGCCGCCTCGTCCGTAAGCATCTGCATACACAGCGGCTCTTCCAGCATCGTCGGCATCTTGGCTATCGCGCGCACTGCGGACTCGATGGTTGAGGTGAGGCATGGCTCCGTCGTGACGACGAACGGCAGTGCGTCTTTGGGATAGCCGGGCCGCTGCACGATGCTGTCGATGTTCGCGCCCACCTTGGCCAGCGCGCCCGCAATCGCGGAGACGATTCCCGGCTTGTCCTGCACCACGAAGCGCAGGTAGTGCGGTGCGAGAAACTCGCCCGTCACCGGCTTCTGCTTCACCGGCAGTGACACGGACGCGCTGCCATGCGCGACTGCAAGCAGATCGCTCACCACTGCCACGGCAGTGGGATTGCCGCCCGCGCCATGGCCAGAGAAAACGACGTCGCCGCCGAACTCACCCGTGGTCATGACCAGGTTCTGCGTGCCGTGCGACCAGGCGATGGGCGACGTGTTCGGGACCAGGGTAGGCCCCACGCGAGCGCGCACGCCACCTTCCTCTATCTGCACCTGCGCGATCTGGCGAATGGTGCAGTTCAACTCTCGCGCGTAGTGAAAGTCCACAAGGCGCACCCTGGAGATGGTCTGCGTCTCAATCTCGTCCGGATCGATGCCCACCTGCATGGCGGTGCGGGCTAGGATGCAGAGCTTGGCGCGGGCATCGTAACCATCCACATCGGCGGAGGGATCGGCTTCGGCGTAGCCCGCCTCCTGCGCCTTGGCGAGCACGTCGTGGTAGTCCGCGCCTGCCTCCATGTGCGACAGGATGAAGTTGCACGTCCCATTCAAGATGCCCGCAACACGCTCTACTCGGTCGCCCTGCAGGCCGTGCAGCACCGCGGGAATCACCGGCACGCCGCCAGCCACTGCGGCGTTGTAGACAAGAGACACGCCATGCTGCCGCGCCAGTTTGCCCAGCGACACGCCACGGTAAGCAATCAATTGCTTATTGGCCGTGACCACGTGCTTGCCTGCGGAGAGCGCTTTCTTGATCCAACGCTCCATCGGGTCGATGCCGCCGACCGTCTCGATGATGACGTCCGCATCGCCGTTCAGGACATCGTCCACATTTTCCGTCCACGCAATGGACGAGGACAACTTCTTCGACCGCTCACTCGCCTGCTTGCGGGCGACGTCGCGGTTGTAAATCTGTATCAATTCGATTCCGGCGAACTTCTGCCTCCGCAGCAGGTGCGCGACTGAGGAACCCACGGTGCCAAATCCCAGCAGTGCCACGCGGGTGGTCTTCTTCTGCGTTGTCGCTACGGGCTGGTCTGTCACTTGCCCTTGGATCGCGCCGCTTTCCAACCCTGCATCCTTCCGTCGTTTTGCCATGTCAGTAATCGATCCTCTGTGCGCTGGTGCGCCATGCCTCGAATGAGGCGATGGCCTCCTCTGAAAGCATCTGCTCGGCGGGCATGCTGCGCTGCGCCGCGGGCAGTCTTATCTCGTCATAAAGAAAGCTGTCGTCGAAGCCTGCCTCGGCGGCGTCTTTCGCCGTGTTGCCATAGAAAACGGTGCGGCAGCGCGACCAGTACAGCGCTGCGAGGCACATGGGGCAGGGCTCGCAGGACGTGTACACGTCGCAACCCTCAAGCTGAAAACTCTGCAGCTTCGCACACGCCGCGCGGATTGCGTTGACCTCGGCATGTGCCGTGGGGTCGTTGGTGCGGGTCACCGAGTTTGCCTCGGCAGCAAGCACTTCGCCGTCACGCACAATAACCGCGCCGAACGGCCCGCCCAGGCCCTCGTTTACGTTCTTTGTGGCAAGGGCAATGGCCATCCGCATGAACTCCGGATTGGGTGGAACGGTACTGGGTTGAGCAGACACTTTCAGCAGTATCGCATTGCCTTCTGCACTTCCAGCGGCTCGTCTTGCGAGAGAATGCCGTATGCGACAGGCCCATATGCGAACAGCATGGATCAGTAGACGCGTGGTCACGCCGGACGGCGAGTTCGACGGAGCGGTCATCGTACAAGGCGACACCATCGAACAGCTTTGCCCACGCGCCGAGATACCGGCAGACGTTGAACGTATCGAAAGCGATGACACAATCGCCATCCTGCCCGGCCTGGTGGACACGCATGTGCACATCAACGAGCCGGGCCGCACCGAGTGGGAAGGCTTTGCGACCGCCACGCGCGCCGCTGCCGCGGGCGGCTACACCACGCTGATCGACATGCCGCTGAACTGCCTGCCGGAGACCACCACGGTGGCCGCACTGGAGGCCAAAAGGGCAGCCGCCGCCAGCAAGTGCACGGTGGACTGGATGAGTTGGGGCGGCGCGGTGGACGGCAACCAGCAGTACCTGCAACCACTCGCTGAAGCAGGTGTTCCGGGTTATAAGTGCTTCCTTGTTTACCCCGGCTGCGAGGGCTTCACCAGCATTGATGCAGCCAACCTTGAGACCGCCCTGCCGTTGATCGCGAAGACAGGTCTGCCTCTGCTGGTCCATGCCGAACTGCAGGCGCCCATCGACAACGCGGTGGCGACGCTGTCACCGGCAGACGATCCCGCCTGGCGCAAGTACGCCATCTACCTTGCCAGCAGGCCGGACGAGGCGGAGATCGCTGCCATCCGGATGCTGCTCGACCTCTGCCGCCGCTACCGGTTCAACCTGCACATCGTGCACCTGAGCACCGCCCTTGCCTTGCCAATGTTGCGCGATGCAAAAGCTGAAGGGCTGCCGCTTACGGTCGAGACGTGTCCTCACTACCTGCACCTCACAGCGGAGGACATTGCCGACGGTGCGACGGAGTTCAAGTGCGCCCCGCCCGTGCGCTCACGTGCCAACCGCGATGCGCTCTGGGAGGGACTGCGCGACGGCACCATCGACCTGATCGCCACGGACCACTCCCCCTGCCCGCCGGAGATGAAGCGCAGGGAAGACGGTCGCTTCAACGTGGCCTGGGGTGGCATCGCGAGTCTATCCACGGCACTGCCGGTCGTGTGGACGGAGGCGGAGGCGCGCGGTTTCACACTGACGGATGTGGCCCGATGGATGAGTGCCGCACCGGCGCGGCTGGCCGGGCTGGAAAACCAGTTGGGCCGGCTCTCAACGGGTATCCCTGCCAACTTCGTCCTGTTCGACACCGCCGCGAAGACGCTCGTCGAACCGGCGATGCTGCACTACCGCCATCCTATTTCGCCTTACATGGGGGAGACACTGCATGGCCGCATTGTGCAGACAGTGTTGCGCGGAATCACGGTGTTCCAAGATGGTGCTTTTCCCTCCGGACAGCCTGGCCGAGAGTTGCAGCGCTCCTGACACGCATGACGAGGACTCCAAGGTCACCTGATCCTGCGTCGTTCCGCGGCCGCATGAAGTTAAG
>CALMAP010000038.1:4770-5891 GCA_937859825.1 uncultured Terriglobus sp.
AACCCCGAGCACGACTCGCTATTTGTTCGAGCAGCATCGGCCCTCAAAGAACAACGCAGGTTTCTCCACTGCGCTGCGCTCCGATCGAAACGATAAAGCTGTAACTACCCTGCCCTTTGCGCCAACGATGTATGCTGGCCTTTCGATGAGCTATCTCGACGAATGGAACGCAATGGAAGCCCCGGCAGCGGCACAGGCAGTGCTCCCCTGCTGCGGCTCGGAGGCGTGGGCGGACGGGTTGGCCGCGCGGCGTCCACTTGGCTCCCTGCCGGAACTGCTGGCAGCGAGCGACACCGCTTGGTGGTCGCTTACGGAAGAAGATTGGCGTGAGGCGTTCGACAGCCATCCCCGCATCGGCGAGCAGCACCCGCAGGGAACATCGAGCGAGACAGGCAAGCGCTGGAGCAGCGCCGAGCAGAGCGGCCTCGATTCGGAACACGACGTGACGGCCAGAATTGCGCAGGGCAATCGCGCCTACGAGGAGCGATTCGACCGCATCTTTCTCATCCGTGCGGCAGGGCGCAGCGCGGAGCAGATGCTGGAGGAGCTTCGCCGCCGTATCGGCAACACGCCTGAAGCCGAACTGCGCGAAAGCGCCGAGCAGCAGCGCGAGATCACGCACCTGCGGCTGCAGCGCTGGCTCGCCGAACACGAGGCAGGACCTCGGACGGAACAGGGCGCATGAGCATCTCCAGCCACATCCTGGACACAGCCAAGGGCAAACCCGCCGCGCACGTTCCCGTCGAACTCGATCGCGACATCGACGGCGAATGGACCACGTTGAACGCGCTCGAAACTGATGCGGACGGCCGTGTGCGCTCGCTGCTGCCGGAAGGCACCGCATTGGAGCCCGGCATGTACTGCGCGCGTTTCGCAACGGGCCTGTATTACGAACGCGAGGGCATTACCGGCCTTTATCCCACGGTGGAGATCACCTTTACCGTGCGGCCCGGTGAGAGCCACTACCATATCCCGCTTCTGCTCACAGCGAACGGCTACACCACCTACCGGGGAAGTTGAGCGAGGAAATCTGATGGCAACACTGCGCGAGAACCGCTACGGCAAGACGGGCGTCAGGCTCATCAAAGTCGTGCGAGAGGGCCACGTGCACACCCTGTATG
>CALMAP010000039.1 GCA_937859825.1 uncultured Terriglobus sp.
GTCCAAGTTCGGCCACGGCAAGGGTGAAGATCTACGTGAACAACATATAATTTAAAAAACAAACGGCCAGGATGGACCACATGGCCACGTGACCCGTCGTCAACACGGAGATGAGAACGACGAGGAAGCCGCCGATGCCGGCAGCAGCAAGCAGCTTGTTCGACGCTACCTTTTGCATCGCGTAGGAGCCGACGAAGCGACCCGCCATCATGCCTGCCCAGTAGAACGTGACCATCTTGGTCGCGGTCTGCAGGCTCATGTTGCCGATCGCAGGGTCTGCAATGAACTTGGCAAGGAAACTGCCGACCGAAACCTCGGCACCTACATAAATGAAGATGGCAATTGCACCCAGCCAAACATGAGGATGCTTCCAGATGCTGTCGGTGGTGGTGTCCATACCGGATGGGCGAAAATCGCGCGTGACCTCAAGCCGCGGAAACCGGTACAGTGCGATCGCAACACCAAGAATGATGAGCGTTGCAGCGATGCCGACGTAGGGCAGCTTGACTGTTCCCGCCTGGCGTACGTGGTACTCGACAAGCGCGGCAGGCTCTTTAGGAGCGGTCTCGACCACGGCGCGCCCAAGGATCAGCATGCTGCCGAAGTATGGCGCGACCGTATCGCCCAGAGTGTTGAAGGCCTGGGTCAGATTCAGGCGGCTTGATGCAGTCTCCGGTGGCCCAAGGATGGTGACATAGGGATTTGCCGAGACCTGCAAAATTGTAATGCCGGCGGCGATCACGACCTGCACCGCAAGAAACAGTGGGTACTTCGCAGTGGTGGCAGCAGGCACAACCAGAAGCGCTCCCACTGCCATGACGGCGAGTCCGACAACCATCGTCCTCTGATAGCCGATGCGCTCTACCAGCCAGCCTGCGGGCATCGCAAAAACGAAGTATGAGCTGAAGAATGCGAGTTGAACGTACGAAGCCTCGACATACGTGAGCTGAAAGATCGACTGCAGGTGAGGAATCAACGCATCGTTCAGCACCGTGCAGAAGCCCCACATGAAGAACAGCGTCGTAACAATAGCGAGCGCGCCGCGATTCGTTTGTGCGGGTGCCGCGGCGTAGTTCCCCTGTGTCGAACCGATACCTGCCATATTGCTCTTGTCCTGAAGTGACTCTGGGTAGAAGCGCGGGTCATGTTTTCTTGCCGGGTCTCCCTGCGTAAGAAAACTCTGTCGCGCGTCGCAAGTGATGGTACATGAATGGACATTGTCGATGCTGCCAGCGCGTAAAGGGCTGTCGTCACGGCGGGGCAGAAAAGTTGCAATGCGCAACGTCCAACTTGCAGCCGGGTTCACCCATCTATCTGGTACGGTTCCAGAAGAAAAGAGGAGACATTTATGAAGAGCTTTGCAGCATGCATGCTGACTGCGGCCCTTGTTACCGGCCCGGTCTTTGCGCAAACTGCTTCGCAGGATGCGAAGAAGGCAGGACACGAGACAGCGGCTGCTACCAAGGACACTGGACACGCGGTCGCGAAGGGCACCGAAAAGGGCTACGACGCAACCAAGTCCGGCACGAAGAAGGCCTATCACTCTACTAAGAGGGGTGCGAACAAGGCTGCGGACAAGACAGCAGAGGGTACGGAAAAGGCTTGGGACGCCACCAAGCACGGCACGGAAGTTGCGGCGCACGGCACAGCCGTCGCCGCTACGAAGACAGCGCGCGGGACCAAGAGTGTGGCCAAGAAGACCGTGGGTGACGACTCAAAGACCACGACGCCGCACGATCCCAAATAGCGGTTTGGCCCAGGCATGGACGCGGTAGCTCCGCGTCCATCTTGCTTCAGGCCTGAATTGCAGCTCTGGCGCTCCAGTTCGGCATAAGGGCCGGTACGGCCAGCACCACGAGACAGAGCCAAAAGATGTCCGCACTGAACAGGTGCAGCACCTGCAGCCAGGTAGGTGCAAGGAACAGAACATCTACAAGACCAATTGCTAGCTGCATGACAACATTGGCAGCAAGCAGCCGACTGTAGAACAGCTCTCCCTTGCGCTGCAACACCAACGCGAGATAGACCGCACATGCTGCAGCAAGCAGAGCTGCTGCAGGGTGCATCCACCGCATTCGGATCAGCAGAGGAGAGTTGGCGGCGAAATCCGCCGCGAACGCTGTCCGCAGGTCGGGAGAAGGAAAGATCGTGTCTGCCAACGCAGCCAGTGATCCGGTCGCCCCAGTCAGCACAGTCGTTCCAAGGGCAAGCAGAAGTGCAGGTCGCAGTGCAGCAGAGGCTGGCAAGTGTGGTTGACGGCTTTGCAGCAGAACAGCAGTCACGGCCGTAGCGCCGAGCAGCAGGAGGGTGTTGGTAAAGTGCACGGACTGCATCAACACCCGGGCCGCCGATGCGTTGTTCTCGACCCAGTGGTTCAGCACCAGCATCGCTCCCAGCAGTGCCTCGCTTAGCAGCAGCACGCCCGAGATCACCGCAGCCCGGCGCGCCGGATGTCGCTTAGGTTTCGCAAGAAACGTCCACAGGACCAGGCCAGCGAACATCATGCTGGAAATGCCCGTCAGTGAGCGGTGTGCGAACTCGATCATCGTCGCAACACGCGGATGGTGGGGCAGAATCTCGCCATTGCACAACGGCCAGTGAGCGCCACAGCCCGCGCCTGAGGATGTCGCACGGACGACCGCACCCTCAAGCACCACGATTACAAAAAAGGCAAGCGTCGCCCAAGCCCACAGGCGTAGCAGTTCTGCCGAGCGGCTGCTTCGAAATCCAACTGGAACCAACGATGTGGCGTGTGTCGCCATTTACCCGGCCGCCAGTTCCTTGGCACGCATGGTCGCACGCTTCACCGCCTTGATGAGCGTCACACGCAGGCCGCCCTCCTCAAGCTCAAGAATGCCGTCCACGGTGCATCCTGCCGGAGTGGTAACAGCGTCCTTTAGCAGCGCTGGATGATACCCCGTCTCAAGTACCATACGTGCCGAGCCGAAGGTTGTTTGCGCCGCAAGCTGCGTGGCGATGTCGCGGGGCAAACCCACGTTCACGCCAGCCTCGGCCAGGGCCTCAATGATGATGTAGATAAACGCCGGACCTGAGCCTGACAGGCCTGTGACTGCATCCATGTGCTTCTCATCCACAAAGACAGTGCGGCCGACCGTGGCAAAGATTCTCTGTGCAATTGCAAGCTGGGCCTCGGAGACATACCTTCCGCCACAGAGCGCCGTAATGCCCGCAGCGAGCATCGCCGGAGTGTTGGGCATGGCGCGGATCACACCAAGTTCCATGCCTGCGGCATCTTCAATACTGGCCGTCTTCACGGACGCGGCAAACGACAGCAGCAGCTTGCCGGGATTGAGGGCAGGCCGGATCTCCTGGATCAAGCCGGGGACCTGAATCGGCTTCACGCCAAGCAGGATTACGTCCGCCTGCTTTGCTGCTTCGACGTTATCCGTGCCGACCTCAACGGAATACTGCGCGGCAAGGGCGACTGCGCGTTCCGGGTGCGCAACCGTTGCAACGATCTGCTCTGGGTGCAGCAGATTGTTTTTCAGAAATGCCTGCAGAAGGATGCCGCCCATTTTTCCGGTGCCGAGCACGGGAACCTTGATGCCCGGCATGGCTGCGGGAGGCTGGGGTACTTCGTATGTTTCTTCGCTCATGATCTTTCTTTCTTGGGCTAGTGGCGCTGCTCAGAGACTCGCGGCTGATTGCGAAAATGAACTCTCCGGGTACCAGCTTGGCCGCGAACCCTGGTTTGCAACCCGGGTTGTAAGCTGCGCGAGAAGGACGGTGAACTGTGCCGCGGCAATCTTGTCTACCGGCTGATCAAGATCGTCGCTCGGCTTGTGGTAACGCGTCTTCACCCAGTCGTTGAAGATGTTTTCTTCCGGAGAGTCGGGTGGGCCTGCGAATTTAAATGCGAGTGCTGGGTTTCCCTGCTTGAAGACGTTCACCAGGTGTGAACGCAACCAAACGTTTTT
>CALMAP010000040.1:0-7285 GCA_937859825.1 uncultured Terriglobus sp.
GTCGAATACAGTGCATGAAGTGCTGCATCAGAAACAAAGCCAAGTAGGCGGCAGCGCGGTCCTAAGCGGGCCACGTGAGCGGAGTACCGCGGGTTGGTGTGATTCACCACTGCCACTACAACGTCCGGAAATCGCTGCAGTAAAGCAGGAAGGACAGCCAGGATGAGCTCCGCGTTCTTGCGAAAATGCAGTCCCCCTGGAACTAAAATGAATGGTCGATCGGCAAGCTGGTTCAGGCGGAGGTACTCATAGCCCTCTGAGGCCACAGGGCCGAAAAAGTGCGGCGTGACCCCGTTGTGCACGACGCGAATGCGCGATTTGAAGTCGGGGAAGTGGTGGACGAGACGCTCCGCGGAGAACTGGGAGACTGTATGGATGAGGTCAGCCTTGCGCTCTAATTTCCGGAAGAGAAAACGCCACTTCAGGCGCGTTTGCCAGAACGCCAAGTTACGCCGATGTGCACCTGCATCGAAATAGCCGGCGTCGTGCACGGTCACTGCTAATTTGGCCTTGCGGACCGGTACATAGGATTCCCCGGTGCAGTAAACAATCTCGGCATCTGGCCAATAACTCTCCGCCGAGGGTCTATCAGTAAGGAACCAGCGGGCCTGTTGCGCGGAAGTTTCGCTTCGAAAGGTATGATAGCAATAAGATTCCCACGGTTCTTTGACTAGCGGGAGCACTTGTCTACGGTCATTCTCGTCGGCCAGCACCCGAAGAGTGATGTCCGCTCGGCTTGCAAGATGCTCCGTCATCTGCCGAGCCGTTCGACCGGCCCCCGTCGAAGCATGGATATTACGCAGGTGAACATATGCGAGCAGCTTGATGGGCGTTGATGGAACGCTGACCCGCATCATCGATTGTTCCTCACTCTTAGCGCTCTAGATCGGCGTTTCCACACCCGTCATATTGTGCTGCATGCTTCAGTGGCACGCTTCGAGACTATCAAGGTATCCACGCAAAGGTCACCACGATGGAGCCCACGTTGAGTAACTTCAGTTACAGCACACGTGATCACTGGTGGTGACCTTGGGCAGAGGCGATTAACTGCTTAATAACGCGGTTCAAACATCCAAACGTCTAAGAATCTCGTACTCATAGCGGAGCCATCATGCCGAGCTGGAAAACAGAGCTGCCGTTCTCGCTGATGATACTGAACTTTGTGCTTGCTGGCGCGTGCTGTGCGGTCGCGCCGGGGCAGGCCACGCTGCGGCAGCGAGAAGTTTCGGCTCCTGAATATACGCTTGGTCCGGGCGATCAAATCAGGATCGTTGTGTCTGATGTGGATGACCTGCCTGACAGGCCTGTTCGCATCGACCCCGCTGGTCAGATCGATCTACCTTTGGTGGGCGAAGTGCAGGCCGCGGGGCTTGCGCCGGAACAGTTACGGGAAGTGCTGCGAACCCGGTTCAGCATGTATGTGACGGACCCACTGGTGACCGTGAACGTCGCGGAGTACGAGAGTCGCCCGGTCTCGGTGCTGGGTGCAGTGTTGCGGCCTGGCGTGTACCAGATGAACAGTCCGAAGCACCTGGTGGATGTGCTCTCAATGGCGGGTGGCACCTCGCCGGAAGCAGGGGCGGTCGTCGTGGTGACGCGTCAGTCCGCACGAGGAAGCCTTTCCGTCGCAGGCGTGCAAACCGAGAAGAGCGGTGCCACCAGCAGTGTCCGCATCTCTCTTGACGGAATCACATCCTCAACCCGGCCCAGCGACAACATTCTGATCCAGCCGGATGATGTGATCACGATCCCGAAGGCATCCATAGTCTACGTGCTTGGCAATGTGCGGAAGGCCGGCGGGTTTTCTATGGCATTGCATCCATCGATGACTGTGCTGCAGGCCATCACTCTGGCGGAGGGCTTCTCCAGCAATGCTTCAGCCGGTCATGCCCGCATTCTGCGCAAAGTGGAAGACAATGCACCCGCCAAAGAAATCAAGGTGGATGCAAACCGCATTCTGGCCGGCAAAGATCCGGACCAGCCATTGTTTGGTAACGACATCCTCTTCATCCCAAACAGCGCTTTGAAGGCTGCGTCAAAGCGGGCCGTGGAAGCAGCTATCGGCGTTACGACCGCGGCCACGATCTATCGCTAGGCGTGCCCGTACTGCTGGGTAAGTCGTCGCCAAAGGAGCAAGAGAAATATGAAACTGGAAAGAAAAGGCCGCATGGGGTTGCGTCCCACTCAAACTCCCGTGTCGCGGCCGGTGACGGTTTCAGAATACGTTGCTCACGCTGAACCTGAGAGTGTTACGTCGGAATATGCAGCGTTGCTGCGGCGGCACCGCTTCCTGATTCTTACCTGTGCCGTTCTGGGCATGGTGCTTGCCATGCTGGCCACCGTAGCCTCACGTCCGCTCTATCGCACGCGGGCCTCCGTCGACGTGCAGGGAGTGAATGGCGACTTTCTTAATATGCGCGAAGTGTCGCGCGTCGGCACGGAGAGCAGCGATACAGCGCAGCAGACGCAGATCAAGCTGCTGCAAAGCGATACGCTTGCGGCGCGCACGGTCGCGGCCCTGTTGCGCGATTCGCACCCGGAAGCAGTCCGGAAGATGGATGTTCTCTCGCGCATCTGGCAGGCGCTGCATCTGCCGGTGTCGCACACGGTGCCGTACGACGTCGTTGTAAACGATACGGCACAACGCCTCAAGGTCAAGCCTTTGGGTGTGACCCGGCTGGTAGAGTTGACGTGCGAGTCGTGGGACCCCCGCGTGGCGCAGGAATTCTGCAACCGCCTCATCCGCGAGTACAAAGACGAAGATGTGGAGACCCGCTCGGAAGAAGCGAAGAATACCAGCGAATGGCTGACGCGCCAGCTTGCCGATATCAAGATGAAGGCGACCGAGTCGCAACAAAAACTTGAAGCTGCGGTCGCGGGAAACGGACTGATTCTGAGTCAGGCAACCTCATCGACAGGCGAGGAGCGACTGCGGGAACTGCAGACGGAACTGGTCCGGGCGCAGGCGGACCGCATGCAGAAAGAGGCAGACGCAAACGTTGCCCGCACTGCCTCGGTGGACACCCTGCCCAGCGTACTCGACAATCCAACGTACCGCCAGTATGCGACGCAGATTGCCGACCTGAAGAGCAAGCTCAGTGCGCTGGTTCCTCCGCTCACCGAGGCTAATCCGAAGGTAATCCGCCTGCGCGCCCAGATCGATGAAGCAGAGCAGGGGCTTGCCGCGTCGCGATCGACCAGTTCGGGCCGGCAAGGCAATGAGTTGTCCGCGGCACGGCATCGCGAACAGCTTCTGCAGGTCGCCTACAACGCTCAGATGGCAAATGTCTCCACCGACCTGCAAAAGGCCTCGCAGGTGAGTCTGCTGCGCCGTGAAGTGGAATCGGAGCAGCAGCTTTACCAGACGATGTTGCAGCGTGCGAAGGAAGCGGGCTTTGCCTCCGCAATCCAGGCGTCAACAATGCGTGTCGTCGATGCCGCGGCACTCGCGGTTGCGCCAGTCTCTCCGCGGCCGGCGTTGGATGGGGTGGTCGGCTTTGCACTCGGCGGCATGTCCAGCGCGGCATTTTTCCTGTTCACCGCCCGGGCGCGCCGCGTGCTGCGGACGCCTGGGCAGGTGTCGCAGCTTCTTGCAATCCAGGAACTTGGTGTGATTCCCCGGGCTGTCTCACCTGCTGGGCAGGGCCTTGTCGCAAAGGCCAAGGACTGGCAACTTCGCCGCTTCGGATCCAGTTCAGCGATCAAGATCGGCCACGCTCTCGCCATGACAGGCTGGGGTGAGCGGTTCTCCATCGTGGCGGAAGCCTACCGCAGCACGAGCTTCTCGATTCTGCTGTCCGACACTTCGCAACGATCGCGTACTTATGTGATTACCAGCCCGGCGGATGGCGAAGGCAAGACGACGATTGCCTCGAACATCGGCGTAGCGCTCAGCCGGTCTCATCTCCGCGTGCTCCTGATTGATGGCGACATGCGTAAGCCACGACTACACCAGTCTTTCGCCGTTCAGGAAGACATCGGTTTGCGAAATCTCCTGCGTGGAGACATCGATCTGGAAAATGCTCCGTTGTCTTCTTTTGTGCGGGAGACCTCGACCCCGAACCTGTCGGTCATTCCAGCGGGGCAGGGAAGCGAAGACACGGTGCAACTGCTTCACTCCGCTTCCATGCAGACGTTGCTTACCCGCGTATCGCAGGAGTTCGACGTGATTCTGATCGACACGCCTCCGATGCTGCACATGACGGATGCGCGCATCCTTGGGGAACGCAGCGACGGAAGCATCCTTGTTTTCCGCGCGGGTTCGACCACGGTTGAGCAGGCCCAGGCAGCCCGCGACCTGTTGGAGCGCGACGGTATTCCCGTACTGGGTGCGGTGCTGAATGATTTTGCACCGGAGCGGGAAGGTCTTTCTAACTACTACTCTTCCTATTCCAGATACCAGAATGACGAGACGAAGCCGGAGACCGCGACCGCATGAGTTCGTGCGTACCGTTCAAGACGCTGGATCCTGTCCCCTTGCCTCACGGTGGCCCTCCCGCGATGGAAGTCGCAGCAGACGCGGCATTTGATCTGGGTGGAGGTGCGCCGATTTCGCCGGAGATTCCTGTGGGGCTCTCGGCAGAAACGAAAAGCCACCTGGTAGGCGGAACGGCTGCCCTGGCGACCGGTGTGATGCTGGAACGCGGAGCGGGTTTTCTGGCGAACATCCTCGCCGCACGCCTGGGCGGAGCGCCTGTGTTTGGCGCGTACTCCCTTGCGATTTCGACCGCAAACAATATCTCGACCTACGCTGCGGGAGGCATCGGCGCGACGGCCACGCGGTTCTCCGGCAAGTATCCCTACGGCTCCGGGTCGTACGTTGTTCTGGCCAAAGTTTTGACGGTGGTCTCTCTTATCTCTGCATTCATCGCAGGCGCGGCCCTGTGGTTGGGTGCAGGCCCCATCGCCCATCTGCTTGGCAAGGACTCGCTTGCCGCGCTGCTGCGATGGGCGTCGATCTCTGCTGTTGGCATCATTCTTCTTGAGTGCGCCCGCGGCTTCTTCGTGGGGCAGCGACGCATCGCGGCGCTTTTGCTGCTGTCTGTCTTTGTCGGCAGCGGCATGTTGCTGTTCCTGCCGTGGACGGCCGCGGCACATGCGCCTTCCCGCATGATCGTCGCTCAGGGTTGCGTGGCTGCGGGTGCGGTGCTGCTGTGCCTGCTGTTGTCGAAGCGTCTTCATCTGGAAGACGACGGGCCGGAGCAGTATCGATTTGTGCCGATCCTACGTGAGGTCTGGAGCTTTGGCTTCGTTCAACTCGCCGGTCTGGTCGCTTCCAACCTCGCCGGCTGGTGGCTCACAACTCTGATTGCAAGGTCCGACTCCACGCTGGTGCAGATGAGCTTCTTTGCCATCGCCAGCCAGCTGCGTAACCTAGCCGGCATCGCGCCCAGCCTGATGACGGAAGGCAGCTATGCGGTAATGGCGTCTCCGGAAGAGGCGGACGCCGGAACGCCGCATCGTGTCATGGCCTTGTGCAGCTTTGCCTCGCTTTCGCTTGCCCTGGTTCTTGGCTGTGTGGGTATGACTGCCGCCCCATGGCTGCTGCACCTGCTCTACGGCCGGACCTACCGTGCCGCGGCACTCACGGTAACGATGGCGCTTGCCGTGGCCGTGGTGCACATGGGCAATGCCCCCGCAGCCGCGCGGCTGACGATCGTGTCCGTTCGCACGACCGGGATCATCAACACGTTGTGGGCCATCTTCGTCGCGGTCAGCGGAACGGCGTTGCTGATGCACGGCGGTGCGGCCTGGCAGGGCATGGCGATCCTGCTGGCAGCGCACCTGCTTTCGTCCACACTGGTTTTGTTTGCCTTGCACCGTCTCGACCGGTTGCCTGAAGGCATGGCAATGGTCTTTGCCGTGGGTGCGGTGGCGAGCGTCGTCCTCGCGTTGTGCGCACTGTTGCGGTCGAATCACCCCGCCGGTGAAGCTGCAATCACGACGGTCATGGTGGCTGTCTGGGTCTTCACCTCCGTCATGCTGTTCCAGCTTGGCAAGCGTTTTCGCTGGCTCCCTTCCAAACCCGCATTGCAGGCGTTATTCGCCAGGCTGCCCGTCGGCAAGTATCTTTCAGGCCGTCCGTCAGCAGGAGGGCGCCATGTTTGAGTTGCTGCTCGTAGTCGTTGCGGTGACTGCGATCGGAGGCATGCTGCTTGCCTTCGACAGCTCCCGCGACGTCTTTCACCCGATCATGTATCTCGCGCCCATGCTCCTTCTGATTTACGCATGGATGCCTTTCCAGATGCTTCGGGCTGACGGACTGGAGCGGTTCTTCGATAAGGACCAGCTCGTCCATGTGCAGTTATTAAATGCTCTTGGGGTGCTGGTGTTTGTGGCAAGCTGCGTCTTGCCAGGTCTCTCGGTCCGCCGCTTCCGTCCCGGCAAGGCGCTGTCGCTGAGCCCACGCGTGCGTACCCGCCTGTTGATTGCGTCGATGGTGCTCGGAATCGTCGGGCTGGCATGCTGGACGGTGACCATCGCCAATGTTGGTGGCTTTGTGAATGCCTTCAGCACCTCTTACGCGGGAGGCCAGGACGACAGCGGGTACGTCCGCGATGGTGCGATGCTCCTGCTGGTGGGCGTCCTTCTGGCGATCACGGTGCTTGCGGCCAAAGGGCCAAAGCTCGCCAGCTGGCTGGCCATCGCGGCATTCGGCCTGCCTTGGCTTGCAAGTGCGGTGCTGATGGGCCGTCGTGGTCCAACCTTCGGCATCACCGTGGTCGTCCTGATGGGATGGTTCTTCGCCCGGGGCAAGCGTCCGCCTGTGTTGATCACCGCCGTCAGCGGCCTGTTGCTGGGGTGGCTTGTGCTGTTTCTCGTGACAAACCGCCAGAGCATCTATCTCGGTTCGAGTTTCGACGTGAAAACGGATGTCGGCGAGATCGTGGACAAGCCGCAGACTGGCAATGAATTCATCTACGGCACGGGAACCGTGCTCAGTTCGGAGCGGCGCGACCATTACTTCTGGATGCGACGCTATCTTGCGCAAGTCCTCGTTCGCCCAATCCCAAGCGCGGTATGGCCAACGAAGTATGCAGACTTCGGCGTACCGGAACTGCTGCACAACGCCGGAACGGGAGAAGGTTTTAGCGACACGCTGGGATGGGAGGGCGCGGTCGGTTCCGCGCCGGGAATCATTGCCGATCTCTGGCTGGAGGTCTGGTGGTTCGCTATCCCGTTCATGGGTGTGCTCGGCTGGTGTTACGGGGCTGTGTGGCGCAAAGCCGTGACTGCGGGCGGTCCGTGGACATCGCTCTATGTCGTGCTTGCCGCGCTGTCGATC
>CALMAP010000040.1:7295-9160 GCA_937859825.1 uncultured Terriglobus sp.
ACCTGGTCATGCAGACGATGGAGGCCGTAATCTTTCGCACGCTTGAACTGGGCATCCCCAGCTGGCTGGCGTGGAAGTGGGCGCGCCGGCCTGCCGCGGCCCGTTCCAGCATTCGCCGGATTGTGCGTCGACCCACGTGGAGCACCAAAGGGGCGGAGTCGAGCCAACATGCCTAGAAAGGAAGCCACCGAGAAGCAGTGCCGGGTCGTCGTGATCTGGATCGACTGGTATGCCTATCACATCGCACGCTTTCGCGGGCTTCTCTCCGCGCCGGAACTGGCGGAACACACCGTAGGCATCGAACTGGTGGGCGGCGTGGGGGTTCATGCGGGTTTGAAGTTCCGCCAGCCTCTGCCGGCAGAACTGCCCATTGAAACCCTGCTGCCGGAAGGCAACTGGCAGGATGCCGACAAGTTTGCGCTGGCCCGTGCCGTCTGGTCGAAGCTGGACGCGCTTCAGCCCGAGGCGGTGCTTGTACCCGGTTACTACACGCTTCCTGCAATCGCGGCAGCGCTGTGGGCCAGGCTGCACCGGCGCACCAGCATCCTGATGACGGAGAGCGCCAGCAACGACCACGTTCGACAGGCCGCAAAGGAAAGGGCGAAAGGCCTTTTGCTGCGCTGCCTGTTCGACTGGGCGATCGCCGGTGGAAAGGACCACTTCAGCTACCTAAACGACTTGGGCTTTCCGCAGGACCGAGTGGCCCGGTTTTATGACGTGGTAGACAACCGCATGTACCGGGATGGCGTGGGCCGCCTGCGTGCCGAGTCCCGTTCTGAACCAGGAGCAACGTCACACTCGTTTCTCTTCGTCGGGCGGCTTTCTCCGGAAAAGAATGTGCAGGGACTGCTTCAGGCGTGGACCACCTACCGTACGAACGGCGGAACGTGGTCGCTGGTCCTTGCAGGCGATGGCCCTGAGCGCGCCGCGACCGAACTGCTCGCACGGAACTCCGGATTCGGGTCGGATATAACAATCACCGGTCTGAAGTCGTCCGAGGAACTACTGCCGTACTTTGCATCGGCTTCGTGCTTCGTGCTGCCCAGCACCCGCGAGCCGTGGGGCCTGGTGGTGAACGAAGCAATGGCAAGCGGTCTTCCTGTGCTTGTCTCCGACCGCTGCGGCTGCGCCCGCGACTTGGTCGTCTCGGGCAGAAACGGTTTTGTCTTCGATCCATATGCGCTGCAGCAGCTCTCCGAGCTACTGCAGCAAATAGAAGATCTAGGCATCGAAGCCCGGTCCGCCATGGGTGCAAGCAGCCAGGAAAGCATTCAGGCCTATTCGCCGGAGGCTTTTGGAAGGGAAGTGGCACGCATCCTCGTGTCACCGGCAGGGGCGCTGACCTTCAGCCAGGAAGGACAACCACGTTGACCTGCCTTCTGCAACCGGAACTCCATACCAGTGCCGCGTCCACCTTTGCACCCGGTCACTGGGCGCAGGTACTGTCGCATCTCGATCCGAAGTATGGCGGCATCAGCACGGTGGTGCCAGATCTTGCCGGCGCGCTAAGAGAGCGGGGAGCCCACAGCAGTATCGAGGCATTTTGTGCAGACGAAGAAGAGTATCGTCCCGCCTTTTTCCCTCTCGATCAGGTGCGTTTTTGGCCGATCCAGCGGTCTCGCTGGTTGAAGCATGCCGACGTGCGAAGGCGGTTCCAGCAGGAGGTCTTCCGTCATGACGGCGTGCATATCCATGGCCTGTGGGACGTGACCTCCCTGGTTGCATCCCGCGCGGCAAGACGATGCAATAAGCCGTATGTGCTCTCGAGTCACGGAATGCTCGAACCATGGGCGCTCCACCGCGGCAGATGGAAGAAGCGTCTCTACTCTTTCGCCATCGAGCGCGACGTCGTGCGCAACGCAACC
>CALMAP010000041.1:0-6036 GCA_937859825.1 uncultured Terriglobus sp.
CCACTGCAGGGCACCGCAGCGGACATGATCAAGGTAGCCATGCTGCAGATCGACAAGGCCCTGCGCGACCGCAACCTGAAAACCGAGATGACCCTGCAGGTCCACGATGAACTCCTCTTCGACACCCCCGAAGCCGAAGCCGAAGAGGTCAGCACCCTCGTCAAGCAGGAGATGGAAAGCGTCATCCGCCTAAGCATCCCCATCGTCGCCGAAGTAGGCCGCGGCCCCAACTGGCGCGACGCTAAGTGATTAACTACTTTGATCTGCTTTGTTTCTTATGCAAGCTTAGTTCCGAGCATGACAGAATCGATGGCCAGCCATGTTAACGCTTTCGAGTGCATCTCCTGCTCAAAATGAGAACGGACCTCAGTAAAGTCACGACCAAGAAACATTGTTCGCAGCTCGGTGACACTGGCAATAGCCTTATCTGCCAATTCTTGGATTGGCTTCAGAGTAGTTACATAAAGCTCATTTGCGAACGGGACAGCAGTAGGATCAAGCATCATTGTTGGAGAAACTATCGAGACATGAAGAGGAAAGGTGTGATCTAACTTTTCGAAGTGCCGGAGCCATTCTGGATGACCTTTCGCTTCTTGTAGTTCTTTTTTGTAGAGAGTTCCGTCTTGTTTTTTCTCCGTCTTTGCTTCGATTGCTAACCCGCGATTCACATCCAGCCACGCTACATCGGGAGCACCGCTTAAGGTTGGACGCAAAGAGCGAAGTCCAAAACAGCGGCCAAGCGCCTCTAACCCCATGTGTACATCAAGGTGATTAGTTTGACTTAAACGGGTTCGCATTTCCTGCATTGCATTAGAAAAAGAAGGACCCGTCCATCCCCAATGACCGATCGCATTCCATAGCTCCTCGGCACGTGGGTCTGCTTCAACAGCTACAGGAGGATTCGTCCGAGTTTTTCGCATCACACGATATAACCACGCTATATTTATTCCCGTTCCAACGGCACGCTCAAGGGCCTCTCCAGCAACAGCTGGATCACCCACCCTATTTGCAGCCACAGAGGTCAGATACCACCACCAGGCACGATACCCCGCCAAGTCCGGTCCCCCTAACTGATCTGCTACTCCCCTCGCAGTCTGAAGTGCCTTCTCATACGCACCGTCCCACATCTCGCGCGAGAAAATAACTTCATCGGTTGCACTATTGTCGTAAAGACTGGCTTTTGGGGCAGCTTGAGCAACTTGTGTCTCAGCGATCATCTGGTCAGCACCATAGCGATACGCGGCATCTGTCAGAAGTCCATTCGCCATGGCAATGAAATCAGCCGGCCTGTTCGCCGCGAGCTCAGATTGCTGCAAGCCCCAAGCGATTTCTTTAGCCAATTCAGGCGGAAACTCATCAATAAATGACTGTGACGTTGAGGAATCTGCAAGAGCTTGACCCATAAGGAATATAAGCGAGTAGTCAGTAGCATTTCGGGTGCAGCGCCCCATTCCTTGAATCAGTCTAGTTCTCTCTCTGCGCCGAAAGAATGAACTTAGTTTCCAACGTTCGGAGAGATGACGCTCCATTAGATTGACAGCCACTGGAGAACCAGCCATTATCAGTAACCTGCAGTCTTCGTCCGGCAGGTCCAAGCCATCGTAACGGTTGGCAAGCGTCAGGACTGCATTGTCGGTCGATGTGAACGGGGTAAGAGATTCGCTTATCAACGCACTGTTGACCTCTCAAAGGGGTTTGACCTGCAACCTTCGTAAACTCCTCAAAGGCATCTTCCACCGCGCGATCAGATGGGGAGAGCAAAACCGCTCTCTTCGGCGACAAACCTTCCCAAATGGCCCCAAGCGCCGCGTAGCTATCAGCTTCTGACCTATATAGTCCTGGAACGAAGACGTACCGGCGACCAAACTGTGGGTTGGGGCTTCTTAAAACTTCCACTTTAGTTATGCCGTAGGCACGCAAAATATCACCACCATCACCCATCGTCGCAGACATATAGAGACGCTGCTTGGCATCTGCGAATGGTAGATGTGTATGGGTTGGAGCGATGAAAGGTCTAATCGAAATTTCATGCGCAGTAACTAAGAAGAAGCAGCTATCTAGATGTTGTCTGAGGGTTGGCCAGACAAACCTGATATTTCCATCAGCTTGTGAAAGAGTGTCATCGAGCAACGGAATACATTCCGGGAAGTTGCGAACGTCAACTTGATCAGCCACGCCTATAGGCGCAGTGTCATCGAAGATTGCTTTGACTTGCGCTTCCGTCATTGCTGGCGAGAGCGCCTGCAAGACTTGATGGAAAAGTGCACTATCGGTCCGTCGCCTAATGGATACAGTCCACATTCCCGACACAAACTGCTCACCGCCGTGTGCGTCATCGAAAACTAAGAGGTCTGTCTCTCGAATAAGAGGATTCACATTCCATAGGTTGGAAAAGTAGAAACCCCAATTGCCACCCGCTTCTTGTATTTACCTTCTGCTGAAACATCTCTCGTCTCCTTTTTTCCTCTCAGATCGGCACAATCTAACCCAAGGCGCTGAGCCTCCTCCAACACTTGCCCTGCAAGCTGATTGGTGAGACATAGAAAGGCGACTCGCTGTCCCTGTCTACGCTTCCATTCAGCTATGAGAAGCCCTACGGTCGTTTTTCCCGTTCCTGTCGGCAGCTCTAGCCCAACATCCGACCTACTGCTATGAAGGGTGCTGTAAATACGGAGCATGTCCTGTTGCGGACCGCGGAGATAACCATGACTGGCCGCTCTACCCGTCAGGGTAGTAAACAAGCGTTCAGGAGACTCTGGTGCAGCTGATGCAGGACCCCGAGAAACAAAGCTCGGGAGTTTCATAGTCATTTGTCCACCTCGCGCTGTGACGGTACCGAAGCCAAGATACAACTAACGTTAGCGATAATCCACCGTACAGGATTATTGCCGGGCGCTGAGTGCCGGGTGCCCATGTCCGAAGCCCTGCCCTGGGTTCCCCTTCATCTTCCGGCTAACAAGAAGAAGCGCCGGGTGCCCCATCTCCGGATTCTCGGACATGGGGTTCCTAACCTAAGATCTCGGCTACACTTCGCGAACATCATCTTCTAAATAGAACTGGCGACATCGGTCAACTCCGCGCCGGAGAGCTCTGAGTGCCACGTCCGAAACACCGGACGTGGGGCACGGAGAGGAATGTCAAGGCAACAAGGGTTTCATCCAGAATGCAGTGTGCCCCATGTCCGGACTTTCGGACATGGGATCATCTTCCCAGCCACTCACATCTCCCATTCGGATACGTCGTCCTGAACGGGTGACGGCATGGAGGCTGACAGTTAACCTTAGCCCTGGCCCAGTCAGAATCGATCTGCACACGACCGAATTCGCCAGTAAGGTAACAGCGATAACTCGACCATGGCCAGTCTTCAGGGTTTTGCACCAGACCACGCTTCACAGGATTGCGGTGAATGTAGCGAAGACAATCCACCATCTGACTGTGTGAGCAAAGGTTCGCATCGTAGTAGCGCTTCTGCCAGAACGGTCTGATCGGCTGGCGAAGCGAGACGGACAGCTTCATCAACTTGATTGCGCCTGAAAGTAAGTCGCTTCCTGGTTCACTCATTAGAAGGTGCATGTGTTCCGGCATGAAGACATATCCGACTACGTCCAGGTCGTAGCGAACTCTTGTACGCTCCAATTCTTCTTCTGCAAGAGCGTAACCGTCGTGCAGGTAAGGCAGACGATGCCAACAGCTAGCCGTGATGAAGTGGAGATCACCTTCCCGCTGCCATCGGACAGGTCCCCGTGTCATGCCAGTACCTGATAGTCAAACCTGCGGGCCGGATAATCCTGATTCCCACGTCCGGTTTTCCGGACATGGGTCGAATCGTCACGAAGTCTTCTGGATAGCCGTCTTGCACTGCCTTTTCAGGCAGTCAGCGTCCGCTTCCAGAAGAGCATCCCGCAGCAGCCAAGTGCACTCAGCAGCAACAGCAAGGACGAAGGCTCCGGTGTCACCGCAGCGGCAGGGGCGTGCGTGGTGTTGTTGTAGTACAGAAAGTTGGTGTCCGCGTCGGACAGCGACAAGCCCTTGAACGCAATGTCTCCCAGGGAATTCAGCAGCAGGTTCGACACACCACCGTAGTAAAGCTGCTGCAGCGTGCCACCAGCCAACAAGTACAGGCTCGGGAAATAGTCTGCCTGATTGTAGGCGGAGAACAGGCTATAGCCGCCATTACACCGCGCCATGGAGATGAGGCTTAGGCCGGCAAAGGAGACACTGCAGCTTGCGCCGTTGTCGAAAGTAAACGGAGGTGCCGTTGTATACGTCACGGAACCGGCACCCGGCGTGAAGGTATTCCACGTTAAGCTCGAATTGGAATACGTTGTGAGCGTGCCTGCGTCAGTAAGGCCGATGTTGGCGATGCTGCCCGAGCTATATCCCACACGGTAGATGCTGTAGCTATCGGCATGCGCAGAAGGGCTTAGCAGACAAACTCCGAACACGAGACAGAGGACCGCAAGAACAGACACAGGGGAAAAGAAACGCATAGGTACCTCAATTGGAATGCTTCAAGAGTCGTGTCGGCCTCGCGAACTTGTCAAGTCAATTTTGTTCCGGATAGGCGTGTGGCACGCTTTCAGATTCTCGGGTTATAGAGTCTTCCATGTGGTGAAACCTGCCGTCTTGCCTGTTCAAACGGAAGTTCCATGCGAAACCCGGAGACATCGTGGGAGCGCGCGCTACGGAAGGAGTTCTCCGGAATGCTAGGTACGCTCAGAGTGTGACCACAACCCTTCAGGAGCATTTCGGCCAGATCGACATCTACGTTTTCGATCAGCTTTTACGCGGCAACATCACCCCGGACATGCGCCTTCTGGATGCGGGCTGTGGCTATGGCCGCAACCTGGTCTACCTGTTGCGTGAGGGATTTGAGGTCTTCGGCATGGACGCGGATGCGGATGCCATCGACCACGTTCGCCAGCTCTCAGTTTCGCTCGGGACGCGATTGCCTGCGGAGAATTTTTACTACGCCGGGCCTATCCATCAACTCCCTCAGACGGACGGCTTCTTCGACGTGGTGTTGTGCAATTCCGTGCTGCACTTTGCGCAGAGTCAAAGGCACTTCCACGCCATGCTGGCGGAGCTGTGGCGTGTGCTGCGACCCGGCGGTCTGCTGTTCTGCCGCCTCGGCTCCCGGATCGGCATGGACTTCCCTCGCGTACCCGGCCAGGCAAACCACTTCTACATCGCGGACGGCTCAGAGTGGTTCCTGGTGGATGAGGCCATGCTGCTGCAACTCACAGCGAGACTGGATGCCGTCCTGGTCGATCCGCTGAAGACAACGGTCGTGCAGAACTACCGCTGCATGACGACGTGGGTGTTGCGGAAGCGCTACAAGAAGACCGAGGGGTAGACCGTTGAGATCCTTTCCTATGTTCACGGATTGTCATTCCGACGGAAAGCCGAGCTCGTCGCGGGGGAAGCGAGAGAATGACAGGATTCGGTCCAGAAAGGCACGAGCAAGAATGTAGACGCTGGCCCTAATGGCAGCTAGCTACATCCTGAAACTGCCCGCCCACACTGATGCCACCGAGTGCTCCAAGGCAGGTCTGCGTTTTGAGGCTGAGGGGATCCGTGTCCATGGCATCGTTGCGAATGTTGGCCACGCTGTCGTGCGCGCTGATCAGCGTTGCGTTTAGCGTACGCAGGTTGGCGACTTCGTTCTGCAGCAGCGCACCTGCGCTGCGGTCCTGCGGATTGTGTGCCGCGGCCAGCGCAAGCGCTACCTGCGCCTCGCAGTTGCGGCGGCTCGTTGCAGTAAGGTCATCCGTCACGGGAAAGTTATTGCGCACCGCGTTCAAGAGGGTGGCGCGCCATTCGCGGATGGCGTTCACGACGACCACGGTAGCGGAGACGAAATCGCGGCTAAAGCCGGATGCAGCAGTCTGCGCCGTATCGGCGGAAGCGGGCTGGGTTGCCGGTGCAGGCGCCACGGCGGCAGTCTGGCCCGGTAGTGTGAGCGCCAGCCGGCCACCCTGCAGTCGCACGGCAGCGTTCGTGACGCGGGAGAACGCTTCAAGGTCGATGTACGAG
>CALMAP010000041.1:6046-6562 GCA_937859825.1 uncultured Terriglobus sp.
GGTCCGTTTACCTGCAGTTTCGGTACCTCGCCGGCGTAGCCGTCTACCGTGAGCACGGCGCTCGTGGCGCTTGCACGGTTTGTAGAGGTGCGCGTTGAAGACTGACCGAAGCAGACGACCGCAGGCAGAGCCGCAGCAACGATCCCTGATGCAAGGTGACGACCGATCATGTTCCTGGCCCCTTTTGCTCGTTCGGAGTGATAGATGCTGCCTTGAGGTAACTCGCTGGCAGGCGCCTCGCAATGTTGGCAAGCCCACGTCGCACTTAACCTGAACGCACGCTTGCATTTACGGCTGGCACATGATCGTGAGGCCATTCCGTAGAATGGAAGTAGCTTCTCTCCGCTGGGAAGTCCCAAGGCGGAAGGCTCATGGAATAAGGAACTTGCGTCGAAACTCCGTCTGTTGAGGAATTTAGCCCGCTTCTGCGGCGAAGTTACGCTGCACGAGGATTTTGCGCCAAGCCGGGGGGGGGTGGGTATGCCGCACCGGAGAATGCGCGACCGCCATCTAAAC
>CALMAP010000042.1:0-804 GCA_937859825.1 uncultured Terriglobus sp.
GCCGAACGCGATTGATTCGCCCGCACTGCCCGCCGTCTGCACGATATTGTTCTCCAGGATTGACGAGCGGCCAAGCACGCGCAGGATCGAGATGGACAGCACCGAAATCGGGATGGACGCCGCCACGGTAAGCCCGGCACGCAGCCCCACATACACCGTGACCGCGCCGAACAGCACGCCGAAGATCGCACCGATCAGGATGGCCCTCACAGTAAATTCCGGCCGGGACTGCTCCGGCGGAACGAAGGGCTTGAAGGTGGTGTGCGGCTTGGGTGCGGTGTCGGGCGCGGCTGTGCTCATGTGGTCTCTACCTGCTTGCAAGTGGAGCGAGTGTATCAGCGCACTTCTTTCCGGTGGAGCGCCACTGCTCCGGGTGCCCCATCCTTCGCGCTTTGGTGAAGGGTGGAGGAAGTGGCGGCAAGAAACGTTTAAGGCTCACCGGCAATCCTCGACGCACGTAACTTGTACGAACCCGCCCTTAAGTTGTGGGGAGATTCCTGACGCGGCAGCATCTTTTTACCGGGGCCTGCGTCTGCATGAGTAAAGGGGCGCAACCGCGCCCGAACCACGCAGGAGCGTACAGCGTTTATGAAAAGGGCACACCTCACGATTGCGCGGGCGGCATTTTGCCTCCTGCTCCCGCTGGGCATCACGGCAGCGACACAGGCGCAGGACGCCAACCCTGCGGCAGGACAGGCCAACGGCGCCGGCCGCACGGGCACGGGGCGTGGCCGCGGCGTACGAGGCACGGTGCTTTCCACCTCCGGCGCGAACGTGACCATCAAGTCAGACCAGGGTGAGACC
>CALMAP010000042.1:814-3509 GCA_937859825.1 uncultured Terriglobus sp.
GGTGAGACCTGGACGGGGGTCACCACGGACAACACGCGCGTGAACATCGACCGGCAGACCGTGAAGGTCGCCGACCTGAAGCCCGGCGATGAAGTGATGGCCGCGGGCATGCCTGACAACGAAAAGCACGAAATCCACGCCATGTTCGTGATGGGCGCAAGCGCGGCGCAGGTCGCCAAACTCAAAGCCGACATGGGCAAGACCTACATCGTCGGCAAGGTCACCGCCATCAACGACACCAAACTCACCGTGCTGCGCCCCGACAAGGTCTCGCAGATTATTACGCTGGATGACTCCACCTCACTTCGCCGTGGCGGCCGGGTGAGTGGAGAAGCGATGATGGGCGCCATGATAGGCGGTCCCGGTGGAGGTATGGGTATGGGCGGCCCTGGCGGCCGGCGTGGCGAGGGCACTCCGAATGCGAACAGCGGCGGCAACCCCGACTCGGCTGACAGCGGCGAATCCATCACGCTGGCCGACGTCAAGGTCGGCGACAACATCGGCGGTACAGGTTCCCTGAAGAACGGCACGTTTGTTCCCGGAGAGTTGCACGTGGCAACACCACGGCCGCCACGTGGTGATCGCGGCGCGGGCGCTCCGGCGGGACCGCCCCAGCAGTAGCACTGCCAGTCCTAGTCCTCGAACGCCGAAAACTTGATTGACTTCGGACTACCCATAATTTTGTCATTTCGACTGTAGGCCGTGCTTCTGCGACCGCAGTGGAGAAATGACAGGGTTTGATTTCACGTTCAAAGTTGCAAGGAGTAACAAGATCGAAACTGATGGCCGGTGCGTCTCGTCTATCGCTGTACCGATTGTTTGAGGTTATGCCTGTTGCCACGTAGCGGAACCTTTCCCGCGCTGTTCGCCATCGCTGCCGTAAGCGTTGCGTCCTCTGTTCACGCGCAGGCTGCCCCGGTAACAGAGACGCCTGTAGCGCAGGCCGCAACGCCAGTTCCTACGGACCAGCAGGGCGGCACCATAAACGGCACCGTACGGGCAGCGATAGAAGCATCGGCCAACGGCAAAGCCGCTCCTTTAGGCAGCCCCCTGCCTGGCGTAACCATCACCGCGACCAACAGCCTGACCGGCAAGAAGTACGCCGCCGCAACGGATGTGACCGGTGCCTTCCGTCTGCTCATCCCGAAGAATGGCCGCTACGTCGTGCGGGCGGAGTTTGCCGCGTTTGCCCCGCTCACGCATGAGGTGTTGCTGAATGCGACGCAGCACAGCGGCACGGCAGACTTCGGCCTCGAGTTGGCATCCCGCGTGGCGGCACGCAGCGCAACCAGCGGCAGCACAAGCGAGGTCGCCTCCGCTCTCGGCTTGAGCGGCACCCAAATACAGAGCCTGCAGCGCGGCCTGCAATCCCTGCGCGGCAGCGGAACGGACGCGGAAAGCTCCTCCGAAAGCAGCGGCGCGACGGGGGCGGCGCTGCCGTCGCTCGGCGGTCTTTCCAACAGCGAAGCCAGCGCGAGCGATTCTGTCGCGGTCAGCGGGCAGGCCGGCCAGACCAACGGCCTTGCGGGGTTCAACGAAGACGAGGTCCGCGAGCGCATTGAAGGGGCAATCGCCGAGGCAAGGCGCAACGGCGGCCAGCAGGCGGAGATCGCCAATGCCGTGGTTGGCATGATCGGCGGCATGATGAGTGGCGGCCCCGGTGGCGGCGGCTTTGGCGGACCCGGCGGCGGCGGTTTCGGTGGACCCGGTGGAGGTCGCGGCGGTGCCGGCGGCGGACGCGGCAGCTTTCGCAACTTCAACCCCACCCAGGTGCACGGCAACCTGTTCTACGGCGGCGGCAATGGCGCGCTGGATGCCACGAAGTTCTCGCTCACCGGCAACCCCATTCAGCCCGCCTACAGCACAAACCGCTTCGGCCTGAACCTGACCGGTTCGCCCTACCTTCCAGGACTCTTCAAGCCGAGCACGAAGCAGTTCGCATTTCTGAACATCACGGGCAGTCGCAATCAGAACCCGGTCAATCTCTACGGCATCGTACCCACGGACGCGCAGCGCGCGGGCGACTTCAGCAGCTTCACCCGCTCCGTCAACGGCGTGCAGACACCGGTTACGCTTTACGACCCGACGACCGGCCAACCATTCGCGAGTAACGTCATCCCGACGAACCGGCTCAGCGCGCAGGCGCTCGCGCTGCTTAACTATTACCCGCACGCGAACGAGGGCAGCAACGGCGCCGTCAACGCATCACAGAATTACAACTATCAGCGCATTGCCACGGCTGGGCAGAACAGCACGCAGGTGGCCGCGCGGTTCGTCCGTAACTTCGGTGCCGATACCGGCCGCGGCGGCTTCGGCATGTTCGGTGGGGGTGGAGGCGGTAGTCGCGGCAATCGGCAGCAGTCCACGCAGAAGACACTGCGACAGAACGTGAACGCAAACTTCGCCTACTCCCACAGCGCGAACGACCTTCGCAACTTTGCGCCGCAGTTGGACGGCAAGAGTCTCACGGACGGCTTAAACCTGGGAGTGGGCTACTCGATCGGATATGGTCGGCTGAACAACAATGCTTCCCTCACCTGGAACCGCTCACACTCGGCAACGTCAAACCTCTTCACCGGGGGCGGTTTCGACCCTGGAACAGGACTGAACATTCCCAAGCCAGCCACGCTCACGCCCGGCTTCTACAACGGCGTGCCCAACATCGGGCTGACCAATTTCTCCGGCCTGTCTGAGA
>CALMAP010000043.1:0-681 GCA_937859825.1 uncultured Terriglobus sp.
GGCAGAAGGTGCACTGGGCGGGGCAGCCACGCGTGGAGTAAAGCGAGATGTACGGGTGCAGCAGGAACGGTACGTTGTAGCGTGTCACGTCCATGTCGCGCTTGTAGATCTTCGTTGCCCATGGCATCGCGTCCAGATCTTCGGCCTGCGGACGGTCCATGTTGTGCTGGATCGTGCCATCCGCATTGCGATAACTAATGCCGAGAATCTGATCGAGCGCCTTGCCTTGGGCAAACTCAACCACCGAGAAATCGAACTCACGCCGGCAGACAAAGTCGATCGCGGAGCACTCGTTGAGCGCCCGGTCCGGATCCGTGGTCACTGGCGGACCGACAAAGGCGATCTTGATGGACGGATTGGCAGTCTTTATCGCCTGGGCGAGGGCGTGGTCACCGGCCCAGCCAACCGTGGAGGTAAAGAGCACGAGAAATTCGTAGTCTTTAGCGATCTGGATCGTTTCGTCCGCGCTGACATGGTGCGGTGGTGCGTCCAGCAACCGCGAACCTTCGAGCATGCCCGCAGGGTACGCCAGCCAGACCGGGTACCAGTACGATTCGATTTCACGGGTCGCGGGCCAGCGGCTGCTGGCACCGCCGTCGAAGTTCTCGAAGGAGGGCGGGTTGAGGAGCAGTGTTTTCAGAACCATTGGATTCCTTTTAGTTTACCATTTGGTAACGGCCT
>CALMAP010000043.1:691-5035 GCA_937859825.1 uncultured Terriglobus sp.
CGCCTGCGGTTCGGGCGTGGGGTGCCGATTGCGGTTAGGGTGCGGCAGGGGCTGCTGTTACCGCGGATTTTCCGGGTTCGATTGCCCGCTGGAGCCACGATTCCAAGCGTCCGGTGCTTCGTAAGAGGCTGATCTCTGCCTGACGCAACTGCAGATCGGCATCGAGTGTGTCCAGATAACGCTGACGCTCTTCGATGTGGGCGTTCCCCTCATCCTTGGGCGTTACAGGCTGTCCATTGGGATTGCCGACGCGAAGCTGCAGGCCGACGATGTCCAGTTGGTCCTGCGCGAACTGCCGTTGCAGCCGAGCGACCTCAGTACGTGCTTGGAGCTCATTTTGCTGATTCACGAGCTTGAGGCGGCCCTCAAAGAATTGCTGCCGAGCGTAATCCGCTTCATGACGGAGGCGTGTCGCGTCAGCAAGGGAGGCGCGGGCATGAGCGCGGCGGGTGAAATCGAAGACAGGCAGGTTCAGCTGGATACCGGCTTGAAAGTTATTGACCTGGAAATTGCGGTAGAAGTCCTCATAGTTATTGAAGCGTGCGAACCGTGAGTATTGCAGCCCAAGCGCGACCGTCGGCCGGTACATCTTGCGCTCATCGCCGAAGGCCTGCTGCAGGTGCGAATCCGCGTTGGCATAGGCCGATTGCACACTTAACGGCAACACGGCCTCGTCCGGAACGGAGCCATCGTGTGTCACCTCAGGGATGCTGCTGTGGTCTGTTTGCAGGAGCAAACTGCTCATTCCGGTGATGCGTGCCAGGTGGTCCTGCTGTGTGCGCAGCTCGTCTTCAACCTGAATGCGGTGCAATCGAATTTGTGCAGCATTTAACTGCGCACGAGTCAGCTCAATTGCAGGATCCTGGCCTGCGGCAAGGCGATCGCTGACGATAGTCGTTACCTGTCCGGCGAACTGCTCTTCTTCTTTGAGCGCAGACATTTTCATCAAACCGCTGTCTACCGCAAGGTAGGTGCTTGCCGCGTCCTCCGCGACCTGCTGGCGCACGTCACGCAAGCTGGTATTTGCCGCCTCAAGTCCAAGGCGAGATGCGCGAATGTAATTACGTTGCGAGTAATCGAAGACAAGCGACTGCAAAGACGCATTGTAGACAGTCGGCTGTCCAACCGGAAACCCATAGGTGTAACCCAGGCCAGAGCCGATCATCACGGCTGGAATGTAAACGTCGTGCGATTCCTGCAGAGTTGCGAGCGCCTTATGTGCGTCAGCTTCAGCGGCTTTGACTCTTGAGCTATTACGGAGAGCCAGGTCGACTGCAGAGGTAAACGATAGCTGTGCGCTGGCCAGAGCAGTAGCGCTAAAAAGTAGAATGGCGGGGAGAAGGCGTCTCACGTTCATTTTTCAAGGGCCTTCCTGGCGGGGACGTAGTCATGTGCGAGTGCAAGCGCGGCGGCAAACTGCTCCTTCGCTGCCGGTCCCGAGCCTGTGGAGTTGAGGCTTTGTCCTAAGAGCGTATGCACCGCGGCCGCAGGCGTAACGCCAGAGGGTTGGGCGGCGGCAAGGTAGTCGCGGAGGCCTTTCTGCGCGACAGTCTCTTCTCGCTTCTCGTCGATCAGCAGACGTGCGGCATCGATCGTGTCCGGTCCGTGCTTTGTGTCTTTCTGGATGGCCAACACTGCGTTCTGCGCGGATTGTGGCCACATTTTGCGCTTGCGATAGTAGTTTGCCAGATCGACGTAGGCCTCAGGAGAATGCTCCAGCGCGAGTTCTGCCGCGAACTCTGCCTCAGCGCGCTCGTAATCTCCAGCTTTTACGGCAATCATCGCGGCAAGCCTATGCGCGCGGGCTGAGGACACGGCTTCAAGCTTGGGGAGCAAAGCCCGGGCTTTATCGAGCCCGCCACCCGCCACACCGGGTGCCTCGACGTAGAACTCGCCAAGATCGCTCAAAGCTTCCACGCTCTTTGGATCGAGTTGCGCTGCCTTCTCGAAGTTCTCGCGAATGCGTCCGACCATGCGCATACCGGTAAGTGCTCCGGCGTGGTCGGCACGCGCGCCGTAGGCACGCGCCAGTGTGAGCACCGTGTCACTGTTCGACGGCTGCAAGTCTCTTGCAGTCTCGCACTCGCGCACAGCGGCCTCGAACAGGTCGATGCTGCCGAGCACGCGGCACAGCAGAAGGTGGGCCTCTGCGCTGCGCGGATTCGTTGCAATGACCTGCTGCAACTGAGTGATCGCTTCATCGGCCTTGCCCTGCCGTGCCGCCGACTTTGCCAGTGCAAGACTTTGCGCGCCAACGGTTGCAGAAAGCAGAATGCCCGCTCCGAGGGCAAGAACACGGCGGATCAACGGGCCTCCTGCACCTGCAGGCCATCCGTCAGGTCAATGCTGCTCGGGGCATTCAGCGCCACGACATCACCCGAGGAAAGTCCTCCTGTGATTTGCGCCAATTGCAGGTTCAGGGCACCGACCTGAACAGGTGTTTTATGCAAGCTTCCCGCTTTAAGAACGAAGACGAAGTTTTGACTCCCAAGTGTTCGCAGTGCTTCGCGCGGCACCACCCTTACATTGCTTATCTGCTGCGTCGTTACCTTGGTGGTCACATTGGTATTGGGAAGCAGATCACCGACTGCGTCATCCACCTCAATCAGGCACTCGCCGACGTTCCGCGTCAAATAGGTGATTACCGTAGTTGGGGTGCGCACAATGTGGCCATGCCATATCCGGCCG
Organism: uncultured Terriglobus sp.; assembly: GCA_937859825.1. Lineage (GTDB taxonomy): Bacteria > Acidobacteriota > Terriglobia > Terriglobales > Acidobacteriaceae > Terriglobus. The sequence goes on from CALMAP010000043.1 coordinate 3,380, forward strand.
GGCTTGGCGTCCCAGGTGATAGAAACGGCGTCGCCCACGTGCAGCTTGCCAATTTCAGGCTCGTCGAAATAGGACCGAATCTGCATGTGGCTCAGATTTGCCACCTGAACAAGTTCTTCTCCCGCGCCAATAAAGTCGAAGCGGCGCACGGGCATGGAGAAAACGGTGCCACTGAGTGGAGTCCTGACATTGCTGTTGGCGAGGGCCGCGCTTGCGGCCGTCATGCTGGCGCGGCTTTCCGCAACCTGTGCCTGTACCTTCTGGCGGTCCGTGGAGCCGTAGCGATTCGTGTTGCGCTGTTGCAGCGAGGCGAGGGAACTCTGCGCGGTCAGCAAACGCTCCCGCGCGGCGGCTATTTCACTGGAAGAGGCTGCTCCCTTGGTCTGCAGTTGCTGCAATGCCGAGAGGTCTTTCTGGGCCTGGTCTGCCTGCAACTGAGCGCGTCCCAGGTCGCCTTGAAGAGCGATGCGCTCTTCCTGCGAGCCGCCCTGCTGCACATCGTGCTCCGCGGCGTTGGCTGCCGCTACGGATGAGCGCGCGGTTTCCACTTTTGAGACGGCGTCCGCCGTCTGCAGCTTCAGCAGCAGCGTCCCGGCAGGGACAGTCTCGCCCGCATGTACATAGACCTCCTGCACCTGGCTCGGTTCGGCAGCATGTGCCTGGAACAGTTCCACAGGTTCGACTTTGCCATTGGTAGAGACGGAGCTGACAATGTCGCCCGTCGTAAGCTTCGCCGTGCGAACGAAGACCACGTCGCGGGTGAGGCGGCGGATGCCGAAAACGACAAGAATGAGTACCGCAAGCACACCGAGAACAAGGAGCGAACGCCGGATAGCCTGGCTGTTTTTCACTGGATTCATGCCCTAAGAAGTCGAGTCAGTATATAAGACGCACATTCTGCAGATCGGCTGCAAATTCTGGACCGGAGCCAGGTTTCACATCCTGTGTGTCCGGATGTCGCACAACTGCAATTCGGCCCCGCCAAAATCGGGGTGGCGGTTTTCACGAAGCTGGAATGCCACATCAACGACGGTGCCAGTTGTGATGTGAAGCTCACGCAATCGCTCCGGCCAGGAGAATGCGCGTGCCCAGGCAAGGCAGTTTACGATGCTGCCATCCTGTTCCAGGCGCAACCGTGCATGCTGCTCTTTTATTGGCTGCAATGCTGCGATCCGGACCGAGTATGCAACGAAGACCGGTTCCGGATTGCCGTGGCCAAAGGGTTCCATCTGCCGAAGAAGACCGACTGTGGCCATGGAGACTTCATCGAAGCGGAGCTCCGACGCAATCTCCAGGGTGCGCTCCAGATGCTCCGGGGCGAGATGAATCAAAGCATGTTGCCGCAGGTAAGTTCGCAGAAGTGGGACGTGGATCGAAGGCAAAGAGAACCCCACGGCATGGGCGTGACCGCCGAACCGCGCAAAGAGCACCTCTCCTGTCTCTTCTTCGTGCTGCGTGTGTGCGGACGTGATGGCGTCCAGAAGGTGAAAGCCCGTGATCGAACGGCCCGAGCCATGCGCAACCCCATCCTCGTGCGTGATCACGAGTGCGGGAAGATGGGTGCGTTCCACGACGCGTGAAGCGAGGATGCCGACCACTCCGCGATGCCAGCCCTCCCCGTCGATTACAAGACAATCCGGAAGAACGGCGCCCTCA
>CALMAP010000043.1:5045-5464 GCA_937859825.1 uncultured Terriglobus sp.
GGCGAGAAACTCTCGTTCGATCAATTGCAGTGCGACCTGCTCGACGGAGCGCCTCTCCTCGTTCAGCTTGTGCAGCTTGCGGGCAAGCTGCTCGCCTTCAGCATGGTCTTGCGTGAGAAACAGCCGCACGACGTCCGACGCAATGTCCATCCGGCCGGCCGCATTGATTCTTGGGCCGATGCGAAAGCCGATCTCGGTCGCTGTGGGAGGGACGCCGTCGCCGCCTGCCTCGGCGATCTGCATCAGGGCACGCAGACCCGGCTGGCGCGCGTGTCGCAGTTCTCGTAAACCGAGGCTGACGATGCCGCGGTTTTCTCCTTGAAGCGGAACCGCGTCTGCCACCGTAGCGATGGCGACCAGCTTCAACAGGGAGGCAAGCAGCTTCGCAAGGGATTTGCTACTCACAGGGCGGATACCAT
>CALMAP010000044.1:0-4569 GCA_937859825.1 uncultured Terriglobus sp.
TTTGTAAGGACCGACACGCGCGCATCTCATCCTGGCCAGGAGAGACGATCTCCACACAAAGGCCGAATACATTTGCGCAGACCTGTCTTCTCGCCCAAGCAAACCCTTGCAGTCGCGCGGCGGACCATACATTGTCAGGATTTATGCGAGCGCTGAGGAACGCTGGTTCTAAGGTGCTTGTACTGGGGAGCGATCGCCGCCGGACCTCAGCTGCAGCACAAGGGGCGCTGTTCGACCGCTGAGAAGCTTTGTGACGATGTGCGGTGAAACGTAAGAAGGGGGCGGCGTAGCTCGCATTCGAAACCCTTTGTGATCGTCCGTCATACCGAGGAAGCTGACCTCGGGTTCCAGCTCTACCCAGACTTCGTACCGGTTAGGAAGTAGCGAGCCAAAGCGAAACGAACCACCACTCGCAATGTGCGCCGTAGTGGCTGAGATCGGTATTCTGCCGGACGAAGGGTCGTCAACAGGTTTGAGGTAAACTATGCCCTTTGTCAGCGCGAGACCATCCGGAGCGAGCACCCGGCCGGACAAGTCGCAAAGGCCCGACGTCGGCAGAACTATCTCCGTCTCCTCCGTTTCTGTCCCGGTTACGTGTACAGCGCTGGCCTTCGCCAGGCTAGAGGTGCCGCCAGAAAATATCAAACCACCCATGGTATCGACCTGTCCCTGCGTCGTCCTCATAGGAGGACCAGGAAGCACCGTCATGACTACGTAATCGCCGGGCGGTAGATTTGCAAAAGTAAAGCGGCCAGCTGCGTCCGTGTGTGCTGCTCCTATGCCATCTGCATGATCGAAACTGCCATTGGGCTGCCTAGAAAGCAGTGTCAAAGCGAACTCCTGGGAAATAGGACCGTCGCGGTGCGCTGGCTTGCGACCTTCAAACCGCGCTACGCCGACGATGGTACCGCCATGCTGCAGTCTCAGGCGAAACGTCGTCTCTACGCCGGCGCGGACTGTGACGATGTTCCCCGTGCTGTCTGAAGCGGTTCGCTGTGAGATTGGAGGAAAGCTTTCCGATGAAATGTATCCAGAGACCTGAACAACAACAATGTACCTGCCAGGGAGAACGTCACTGATGCGAAACCTGCCACTCTCGTCGATACTTGAGTGAAATTGTCCGCGAACTCGGGCTGCGATGTCGCCGTCCCGGACGACGTAATCACCGACAGGAGGTGGGCTCGCTTTCACCAGCGGCTGTAGAAACACAGTAGCCCCCCCGTTGGAACGCCACCGCCCTCGAGCGATATGTACCCCGAGAGGATACCGGTGCATGCCGCTGCGCCAACACAACTCTGCGGCACTTGTGCAATCAACTGTCCGCTAGACCCAAGGAGCGCCAAAGCGAAAATGAGATCCACCCTCAGCATGGGTTCTAGTATTCAATCCAAGCACTTTCTGTTGCAACTGCAACGCGACTCTCGTGTAAATCGGTGAACACAGTCCTAGGTACTGGTCCCGTGAAGTCGCATTAGCGGAAGTAACGGCTGGCGTTACTTCCGCTAAGCCTCGTAAATGCGTTGGGTGCGCCTTAACTCGCCATCGACACCGCAACAAGCGTCACAGGTGCTGCTTGCCCGTGTTTTATCGACAGACCTACGTATCTAGTAGCTGAAAAGCGCGTTACACGGTCAGCAACATGACATTAGACTTGTATTCGGTCCCGGCAAGGTGCAGAAGACCCTTATCCATGGTGACCAGCACCATACCTTCTTTTATGGCCAGGCCCAACAAATAAGCGTCTGTAACCTGCTTGGTTCCGTAGAGCCGCGGAAAGAGGGGGCCGCATAAAGTTCGCCAGTCTGCCGTAATCGGCAGGTACTCATAACCCGGATGCCTGGTCAGTCCATGGAGGACCGACGTGGCTGCACTCATGCTGATCTGGCCAAGCCGGGGCGCGGTGGCATTACGCAGAAAGCCTGCTTCCGTGAAGGCACAGATCGCCCACTGACGGTCAGACGCGTTGAACCAGTCTGTGACGAGGTGGTGGTGCGCGTGGCCCTCTAGAGCGAGAGCGTAAAGCACGTTAACATCCAGCAGATAGCGAGCAGCGTTAGACAAGCTCGTCCTCGGCAGCCTCTTTCACCATCTCGGGGGTTACCGTGTACCCGCTGTCAGCAATGATGAGGTAGCCGTGCGGCCCGATTTTCAGAGGGCTTGACGCTCCTGTCGGTTCCGGAGCCTGCTCGGCCCTGCGCACCAGCTCGCTGATGGCAGAAGACAAAGAAATGCCCTTGCCGCCTGCATAGGCTTGTGCAAAGGCATACACATCCGGATCCAGATTGACAGTCATCCTCATGAGAAGCATGATGCACCAATGTGCTTGCATGGTGCAACTTGCAAATGTGGTGCTGGCGAGTTGCTCCGTTTTGCTGAGCGCGAGCGACCAGCCTCGCCCTTGCCTAATTTCTAATTTCAATAGAAACTTCTTTTCACCATGGCATACGACGGAACGGCAGCGGCGAACGAGATGGAGCAGCAACAGCGGGTGTGGGCGGCGCTCGACAGCTTTCGCATCGAGATACCCTCCTGGGGTTTTGCCAATACTGGCACGCGTTTCGGCAAGTTCGTGCAGAGCGGCGCAGCGACCAACATCGCCGAGAAGTTCGCCGATGCGGGCGAGGTGAACCGCCTTACGGGTGCCAGCCCCACCGTTGCGCTGCACGTGCTGTGGGATCTGGCGAACGGCACCGGCGACGTGGAGACGATTCGCTCGCTTGGGAAGGAGCATGGCGTCAAAGCCGGCTCCATCAATCCCAATCTCTTCCAGTCGCAGGAATACAAGTTCGGCTCCATTGCCAATCCGAGCGCGGAGGTGCGCCGCACCGCGCTGGACCACCTGCTTGAGTCCGTCGAGATTGGCCGCGCCCTGGGTTCGCGGGACATCTCCATCTGGGTCTCCGACGGTTCGAACTATCCGGGCACACAGTCCATTCGCCGGCGCATCGGCTGGATGGAAGAGGTGCTGGGCGCGTTGCATGCCGCCACGACGGACGACCAGCGGATGCTTATTGAGTACAAGCCCTTCGAGCCCGCCTTCTACCACACCGACATCGCCGATTGGGGCATGGCGCTGCACCTTGCGCAGAAGGCCGGCCCACGCGCCAAGGTGCTGGTCGACACCGGCCATCACTACCAGGGCACCAACATCGAGCAGATCGTGGCCTGGCTGCTGCATACGGAGTCTCTAGGCGGTTTCCACTTCAACGACCGCAAGTATGCCGACGACGACCTGACCATCGGCTCTATCGACCCGTACCAGGTCTTTCGCATCTTTCACGAAATTCTGAGCGCTCCGGATTCTGCCACGAATGGGATCGCCTACATGATCGACCAGAGTCACAATCTAAAAGGCAAGATGGAGGCCATGGTGCAGTCCGTGGTGACCGCGCAGGAGCTCTTTGCCCGCGCCGCCCTTGTGGACCTTGAGGCGCTCACGCAATTGCAGAACGAGTGCAGGCTGGTGGAAGCGGAAGAGCTCTTTCGCAACTGCTTCTGGACGGACGTGCGGCCGATGGTGCGCGCCTGGCGCGAGGAACGCGGTTTGCCCGCAGATCCACTGACACAGCTAAGGCAGAGCGGCTACGTGGAGCGCATCAGCAAAGAGCGCGCGGAGAAAAACCTGGGAGCGATTTCGTCGTACGCATAGGTGCCGTGATGAAGAACCGCCTGTCGAGTCGGTTCAGGTGCGTCCAACTGTTCTTTCGATCGAGCTGCGGCTTTGTCGCCGCCACGCCGCAGAAGCGCCTCCTTACGCCCGAAATGACGACATTGCAGTCACCGTACCATTCAGACCGTTGTTTCAATAGCGAAATTTTCGGTGGTACTCTCGCTTTACGGAGCGAGCATCTTGGCAAAAAGCACAAAGCGGTTGTACCTGATTCCCGTTCTTTCCAAGTCCCTGGACATTTTGGAGTTGCTGCAGGCAGAGAATCAGCCGCTTTCGCTTGAGGTCATTCACCGCCGCACCCGTGTTTCTAAAACCACGGTCTACCGCGTACTAAAAACGCTGGTGCACCGCGGCTACCTTGCGCAGTCGCCGGACGGGCTTTACCGGCACGTGATGCGTCCCAACAAGCTGCGCTTCGGCTTTGGCGGACAGAGCGCGGACATGCCTTTTTCGGAGGAGGTGACACGCAGCCTGCGCGAGGCTGCCGCAGCCGCAGGCGTGGAGCTTGTGGAATTGGACAACCGCTACGACGCCGCGACCGCCGTGCAGAATGCGGAAGAGTTCATCCGCAGCCGCGTGGACCTGATCATCGAGTTCAACGTGGAGCAGGAGGTCGCCTCTGTAATTGGCGACAGGATTGCCGCTGCCAGCATCCCCTTGATCGCCATCGACATCCCGCACCCGAACGCGACCTACTTCGGCGTGGACAACTACCGCGTGGGGGTGGAGGCAGGCGAGGTCCTCGCAAGCCACGCACAGACCAACTGGTCCGGCAAAGTGGAATGGGTAATCGGTCTGGACCTGCCGGAGGCTGGCATGCTTGTGCAGGGCCGCATCTCAGGCGCGTTCGAGGCCGTACGCAACGCATTGCCTGAGGTGCCGGTGGAGTGCTTCGTCCG
>CALMAP010000044.1:4579-8042 GCA_937859825.1 uncultured Terriglobus sp.
CTTGAATGGCCGCGGTATGCGCGAGACCAGCGCCAAACTGATCTTTGAGTTCCTGCAGCGCCATCCCAAGGACAAACGCATCCTGATTGCTGCCGCCACCGACACCAGCGCCCTGGGGGCCATTGATGCCGCCCGCCAACTGAAGCGGCAGAAACATCTGGCCGTGGTGGGCCAGGACTGCATCGCTGACGCGCTTGCCGAGATGCAGATGGCGCACTCACCCATGATCGCGTCGGTATCGCATGAGGGCGGCACCTACGGCCCCAACCTGATGCAGCTTGGTCTTGCGCTGCTGAAGGGGCAGACGGTGCCGCCTTATAACTACGTGGCGCACCGCGTGGTCACACGGGATTCGCTGCTGAAGGGATGACGCAACGGTATATACCGAGGGTATATACTTCTTCCATGACAACCGTCACACGCAGATCTGCTCAGAAGTCTGCCTCTTCGAAGACAGAACGGGAAACGGCACCCGGCCGGCGGCCGAGGAGAAAGCCGGTCTTACCAGAAACCGCTGAGGTTGGCGCTGCCGCAGATCAGCCAGCAAAGCAAGTGCGAGCCAAGCTCTTTCAAAACGGCCGGAGCCAAGCCGTACGCCTGCCTAAGGAGTTCCGGTTCGAAGGCAAAGAGGTGCAGGTGAGCCGCCAGGGAGACAGCATTCTCCTGTCGCCCGTGGAGAAGCGAACGAGGCAAGAGTATTGGGACGATTACTTCAAGGCCCTGGAACCTTATCGTGACCTGCCATTTCCGGATTGTGAAGATACGACGGTGACCGAGCCCGAGGACATTTTCGCAGAGGGTTGGGTTTGATCCGATACCTGCTCGACACGAACGTTCTGATAGCCGTCATGCGCGGCAACGCCGTTGTTATGCAACGTATGCGCGCGTGCGCCCCCAACGCGCGATGTACTTCTTCCCTCGTGTACTTCGAGCTGTGGTACGGAGTCAGTCGCAGTGTTGAAAGCAGAAGCAACACTGAGCGATTGCGGCGAACTCTTGCGGGTGTTGAAGTCCTCGCGCTTGATCAGGAGGACGCAAGAGTGGCGGGTGAAATTCGGGCTCAACTTCAGCGGATGAAACAGCCTATTGGCCCGTATGACACGTTGATCGCAGCCCAAGCGCTCGCTCGAGGCATGGTCCTCATCACCGCGAATGAGCGCGAGTTTCGCCGCGTTGCCGGCCTTCAGGTTGAAAACTGGGCGACACCGCTATAAACCCTGTATTGAAACATTTGCCGTATTGGTCACCGCTGTGGAATGATGGTGGGCGACTTCGACGGGGAGCAGGCAATGGCAGCGGACGGCAACGCAGTGCATGGCGCAACACTGAGGTTTCTCGAGGACAAGTGGGACGAGGCGGAGGCCTCAAGGCTCGATCCCGCGGAACTGCTGCGCTACCGCAGTAACCTGCTCGGTTCGGACCTGCGCATCACCAACTTCGGCGGAGGCAACACCAGCAGCAAGCTCGATGAGATCGACCCAGTAACAGGCGACACGGTCAAGGTGCTGTGGGTGAAAGGCTCCGGCGGCGATCTTGGCAGCATCAAGCGCACGGGCTTTGCCACACTCTATCTTGATTGCCTGCTCGCGCTGGAGAAGCAGTACAAGGGCGTCTCCGAAGAGGACGCGATGGTCGCGCTCTACCCGCTGGTCACCTTCAAAAACAATCCCACGGCTGCTTCGATCGACACGCCCCTGCACGGCTTTCTGCCCTTTGCCCATGTGGACCACCTGCATCCCGATTGGGGCATCGCCTTGGCCGCCAGCGCCAACGGCAAGCAGAAGATGGACGAGTTCAACGCGGAGTTCGGCCACAAGCTGGCGTGGCTTCCGTGGCAGCGGCCCGGGTTTGAACTCGGCATGATGCTGAAGCGCATCGTCGAGGAGATGCCCGGGTGTGACGGCGTCGTCCTTGGCGGCCACGGCCTGTTTACCTGGGGCGACACGCAGCGCGAAAGCTATCGGAACACCATCACGATCATCGACCAGATCGGCCAATTTATCGAGCGGCATGGCCTGCGCGAAGGCCACACGGTCTTTGGCGGTGCGAAGCACAGCAGCCATGCAGACCGCGCGAAGATCGCTGCGGACGTCATGCCCTCGCTTCGCGGCGCGGTAAGCCGCAAGCAGCGCTGGATCGGCAGCTTTACCGACGCGGACAACGTGCTCGCCTTTGTGAACAGCGACAACGCCGAGAAGCTGGCGCACCTGGGCACAAGCTGCCCGGACCACTTTATCCGCACCAAGATCCGCCCCATGTTCCTCAAGTGGGACCCCACCAGCGACCCGAAAGAGATTCCCGCGCTGATCGAGCAGGCGCTGGAAACCTACCGCGCCGAATATGCCGAGTACTACACGAAGCACGCCCTGCCCGACTCGCCGAAGCAGCGCGACGCCAGCCCCACCGTGGTCTTGCTGCCCGGCGTTGGCATGTTCACCTTCGGCAAGAACAAGACGGAAGCCCGCCTTACGGGTGAGTTCTACAGCAACGCCATTGGCGTGATGCAGGGCGCAGGTGCGCTGGGCGGCGGCATCAAGTGCGAGGACGTGCCGCAGGCCGGCCCTGCAGCGAGTGCCGACCAGTTCACCGTGTTTGATAACTACGTGGCGCTGCCGCCGAGCGAGGCCTTTCGCATCGAGTACTGGGCGCTGGAAGAGGCGAAGATTCGCCGCCAGCCGCCGGAGAAGCAGTTGAGCCGCAGAATCGCGCTGATCGTGGGCGGCGGCTCAGGCATCGGCCACCAGACCGCGTTGATTGCCGCCGAGCGTGGCGCGCACGTGATGATCGCCGACCGCGACCTGGCCGGTGCGGAAAAGGTCGCCGCCGAATGCGCGGCCGTCGCAGGCAAGGAAGCTGTCGGATTTACCAGCATCGACATCAAGAAGCGAGACACTATCCAGGCGGCGCTGGAAGCCACGGTACGGCAGTTCGGCGGTGTAGACATCCTGATCAACACCGCCGCGATCTTTCCTTCCACGCCCTCCGGCGTGATCGACGACGGCCTGTGGGCGACCACGCTGGAGATCAACGTGACCGCCAACTGGAAGCTGGCCGACGAGGCAAGCGTTCTGTTCAAGAAGCAGGGCCTGGACGGCTCGATCGTGCTGACCAGTTCGGCCAATGCCGTGGTCGCCAAGCGCGGGTCGGAAGCCTACGACGTATCGAAGGCGGCTTTGAGCCACCTGGTGCGCGAGCTTGCCGTGGGCATGGCCCCGCTGGTGCGCGTCAACGGGGTGTCGCCCGCAACCGTGGTCAAGGGCTCCACGATGTTCCCGCGCGACCGCGTGAAGGCATCGCTCGCCAAGTACAAGATTCCCTTTGAAGAGTCCGCGAGCGACGACGAGCTGCGGGACGCACTGGCTGAGTTCTACGCGCAGCGCACCCTGACGCACGTGCCGATCGACCCGAAGGACAACGCCGAGGCAATCATGTTCCTTGCCGGGCCTCTGGCGCGGGTGACGAC
>CALMAP010000045.1 GCA_937859825.1 uncultured Terriglobus sp.
CTCCGCGGTTGTCCTGATTGTGTTTGACGGTGTGACCGACCGGCTTATCCCGCTCTTTGCCATTGGCGCGTTTCTGTCGTTCACGCTGTCGCAGGCGGGCATGGTGATGCACTGGAAGCGCGAAGGTGGCCCGCGTTCACGCGCCTATCTTTCCATCAATCTGATTGGGGCAATTGCGACCGGCATCACGGTAGTCATCGTGCTGATCGCTAAATTTAGCGAGGGCGCATGGATCACGGTGCTTATCGTGCCGCTGCTGATTCTGCTGATGCGCGCGGTCAACCGGCACTATCGTCGCGTGGTCGATACGACCGCCATTCGCAACATCGACATACTTCCCGCTGAGGCGCCCGTCGCCGTCATTCCAGTCTCGGAGTGGAACAAGGCATCGCAGGCGGCACTGCAGTTCGCCTGCGCCATGACCGGCGATGTGATCGTCCTGCACGTGGACTGCCCGGATGAAGTCGGTGAGCACCTTTCGGACGGATGGCAGCAGGACCTGAACGCCGCCGCCGACCGCAGGGGCAGGCCGCATCCGCGCGTGATCAGTGTGGCTTCTCCTTTCCGCTTCATCACCACACCCATCGTAAACACGGTGATGCGCCTGCAGGGCGAATACCCCCACCGCAAACTCGCACTGGTGCTGCCGGACCTGATCGCCAGCCGCTGGTACCACTACCTGCTGCACAACCACCGCACCACCGCCATTCGGGGCATGCTGCTAATGCGCGGCGTAAGCAACGTGGCCATCGTCAACGTGCCGTGGTATCTACCGAAATAAATTCCCGAGTCGTCTTTATCCAAATATAAAAGGGTTACTTCCAAAGAAGCCGAAATGAAGGCACTCGTCTGCAAAACTTACAGAAGTATCGGAAACGGAGAAGTAAGAGGTGGCGAACTGGGCGAGGTGTTCGGCGGCTCCTGCGTGCTGCGATGACGGCGCGGGACCTCACATTGAATGGCATGCCTTGCGTAGCTTGCGCGACGTACGCTTTCCATAGCTGGCTGAACGGTATCGTCACGGTAGAAGCGGTGCCACTACAAGAATATTACGCGGTTAAAAATAGTCGCTAGAAGCACAATGCCTCACCGAACACAGGTTTAGAAACTGAGTGGGTTCCCTTGCCCTCGTTGTTTTTTCTGACAAGCAGCGATACGTGAAAGGCAACGTGCACTATTTAGCCAGGTCTTAAGGTACAACGCAACAGTAGGCTGGCACCAGACAGATTGCCCGCGAGAATCATGCGCATCAGTAGTCGGGTTCGGCGTAGTCTGTAGACAAACTTATCCCGCGAAGTACCATAGGTGCGATAAAAACGGCTTTCGGCACGAAGAATGGACTGGAGCCTGGGAAGCTGAACAAAATTCTGTACCAGATCCATATGCAGTGCCGCCAAATCATGCTGCAGTTCCGCCTGAAGTAGATACACCCTGCCACCATTTTGCTGTAGTTGGGTGAAGACGGCATGATCTAAATAATCCAAAGGAAACTGTTGCGGAAAACCACCGATCGCAGTCAGCGCGGCCACACGTAGCCATGCACCTGAATTAAAGACCTGCAGCGGCGGCTCAATTGGACCATGTTGGTGTCGCAAAGGCACAGCAGTTGGATGCCGTGGAGGCCAGTGAGGTGAGAGTTGTAGATCGCCCTGTATTAGTTTGGGAGCAATCGCGACAATCTGCTGCGAGCCTCGCAAACGTACAGCTTGCAGACAGGCTTCCTCAAGGTATGCGGCTGTCAGCTGAGTGTCTTGGTCTAGCAGCATCAGCCACGGCACCCCCTTCTGTTTCGCCATGTGCAGGCCGAAATTATACGCCGCGGCTAGGCCTGGGTTGCCGGCATCATGAAAATAGCTAACCGGAAACGCCTGCTCAGGCACGTTTTGCAAAACAGGGCCATTATCATACAGAACGCAATGTATGGATTCGAAATGCTTTCGGATAAGTAAAGCAGAAAGCGTCGAGAAAGCTACGCTTTCTGAAGGCGACGTTCGATATAGAACGATAACTGCAATGGCCAGGCAGCCATCATCTAGTGATGGAATGGAAGTGTTCATAGGGACATCGCTCCCCGTTTGGTACTCGCGGCAAGATATCTTCCTGACAGGACGCGTTTCACTTCCCAGGCCTGTGGAACGACCATAAAGATCAAAAACGAGCAAACCGTGGAGAGAATGACTCCCTCTGCGCCCATACGTTGCACGAGAGCAATTGACAGCAGGAGATTGCTCATGGCTGCAAGCACAGCCACGCCGGCTTCGAGTCGTAGCCGTCCGGTTGCCGTGAGCAGAAGCGCCTGATTCGTTGTCGTGCCAAGCAACACGGAAAACAGTGCCATTGTCCATAACAACATGGTTCCCGGCACAGCCACGGGGCCGGCCCAGATACGAATAATGGACCGCCCAAATAGGCCGACGCAAACCGCAGCCACTCCCACCGCAATCCATGTAGTGCGGCGCACAGAATAGTAAGTTTGGGCGATCCATTCCATATGTCCCTTTTGATAAGCTTCCGTAAAAGCCGGCCAGAGTGAAGGAATCAGAATGCCTTGCAGAAGATAGGAATACTGCGACAACCGCCACGCCACGCTATAGGGAGTCACTGCTGCGGCTCCCAGATAATGTGCGATGACAAGGTTGTCGCAGTTGAAGACAACCAGCCCCGTAAGTTGCAGGACAAAAAAGAGAATTCCCTGACCAAACAGCTCTTTTAAAAGTTGACGCCGCACCAGGTGAATGCCTGGACGCAATTCCGGCCTGCGTAAAAACCATAGGTTTAAGGCCAGTGTTCCTAGCATCATGGAACCGCTGTACGCGGCCATGAGCGTCACCAAAGAGCCGCGTAGCAGGATGGTTGTCGCAATGGCAATTAGGCCAAAGAGACTGTTTACCATCGCGAAGTAGTTTACGAGATGCGTCCGCTGAAAGCCGATGAGTACTCTGTTCGCGAGAGTAAGCGGCAGGGACAATAAAAAGACGAGACCCGCCACAGCGACGCACCGCGCTGCATGTGCGGCTAGAACAGGGTCGCTCAGCCGAAACAGGCCCCCCCAGTCGATGCTTCGCCAGATTGAAAAGCCAACGGGGACCATGAAGAGTGCAAATGCCATCGTCACCCAAAATGCTGTGGCAAAGTAGCGCTGCACGCCCACCTGGTCACCTTTCGCGTGAGCCACCGCAACCAGACCCGTAAGCGTGTTGGCGATACCGAGGTCAAGCACCGAAAGCATGACAACGGAAGTGCTGACAGTGACCCAGATGCCGTATTGCAGCGGCCCGAGATACCGCAATGTGAGCGGCAGGGTGAAGGCGCTGACCGCCAGAGTGAGGCCACGTCCCAGCAGTCCAGATAAACTGCCATGCACCATCCGTTGCAGCCGCGGATCGTTCCCCAACCTTGCCCGTAAGCGCTGAACCCAACGGTTAGCCAATCTGCATTTCCTGCGTGATCTCCGCCTTGCTAGGAACCAAGGCGAACTCTGGATGGGTCGGAACGGTGATGGTCAGGTAACGCTGGATGCACCATGCTGCAAACATTTCCATCATGATGATAAGAATCGTCAGAAAATCGGAGAAGAACATGAATGCCATGCAGCCGAGGAGAACCGATGAAAGAAGGTAATTTCTGGTAAGCCTATCTCCCGCGGTCATGGCAGCTGCTATCAATCCCCATACGTAGTTAATTGCCACAATACCGAAGTACCAGAAATCCATGTAATACTTCGCCATATACGTGTGAACGCCGTCTATAATTTTTTCGCTTCCCAGGTCTGTTATCTGGGCCGGCGAAACAGGCGAAAGAAAGCCAGGCAGGGCGGAGTAAAGAAACTGAAATGTAGGATGTTCATACGGAAACACTCTTACAATCCAGCACATGTTTGAAAAGGGAGTCGAAATATAAGAAATCACCCACAGATAGGCAGCCGGCCAATCGTAGTATCTGGATCGAATTTGCAAAAACCCGAGAAGCGCCTCTACGCCCAGGCTGTTGCGGCTGTTTCCGATCAGGTCGGAAAGAAAGATTGCAGAGATCAACGTTGATGCAGCGGCACCATAAATGAACGTCTTTGATTTTTTCGTACGCAGCGAAAAAACCGCGAGCGCCTGAAATAGCATAATCAACAGATATCCCCTTGAACCGTAAATCAGAAAGCAGATTGGGCTGAACAGATAAAGTGCCCAGCGTCTCCAGACTGCCGGTTCCAACGGGGCGGAGATGAAAACGATGAGAATGGCCGCAAACATCGGCTGCCGAAGCGAACCGTACTCTTGGTAATCCGGTGTGTCAATGCTGCCAAGAGCTCCAAAGATGGGCGGCAAGCCATACAGCCTTAGATTCATCACCATGATGGTCAAGATAAGAGCGACACCACCTAGATGTAGCCGGCGCAAACCCTTCAGCTTTACACGGTAACTCTTTCCTAGACCGCAGGGTGAACACTGGTTCGTTCCGTGCAACCAGCGCAATGTCACATAGCCAAAAAGAAAAGAAAGAGTGGCAATTGAAAATAAGAAGAGAGCAACGGAAAAATCAGGAAATGAAGAGTAGGAGATCCGCAGCCAAAATGTTCCCAGCATAAGAGCCCATTCCAAAAAAAAGAGATGGACTGGACTGCAATAGATAGGAGCGTTCTGAGGGTTACGTATGTTCCAGATCGGGGACTGCATTATTTCGGCCCCTTCAGGCGGCGCACCAGCATCCTCCTCTTCTACAAAGGAAGCCACGGGAGACTCTCATGCAATTGCTTGAGCTTTTTGCCGGTTTCTGTGTTTTGCTTCGCGCGCCGCAGTGCCCCCTGCAGGAAAACAAAAGCACTGCTGATACAGAATCCCGCGACAGTAAAACCAATCAGGATCAACAGGCGCGGTGGGCCTGACTTCTGATCGGGCGGAACAGAACGGTCCACAACCTGCAGTACAGGGGCAGACTTAGCCTCGTCGATGCGGGCTGCCTCGTACTGTCGTGATAGCAGGTCGAATAAAGTGTCGTGATATTTTACATTGCGAAGTTTGCGCACATATTCCAGGCTGCCTTCCGGCACTTGGTTAGCTGAAATTTCCGTATCTCCTGGAAGGGCTTGCTTCTGGCTATCCTCCAGTCGTGCCAATTGCGCGCGAAGCGTGCTGAGTTGGCTACGTACCCGTTCCACCTCTGGGTTTTCATTCGTAGCAAAGGTAAGCAGGCCCTGCAGTTGCACTTCCAACGACGAAATTTGTGCGCGGCTCTGTGCAATATTCCGCACAGCCAATTCTGTCTGACCAGTAACAGTAAGCAGTCCGGTTTTCTGCTGTGTGCGCTTAAGATCTTCTTCTGCGGCAAACAGGGCAGACTTCTCCTCGTCGATCTGCCTTTGGAAGAAAAGCCTGCGCTGCCCTGCTTCCGAAACAGCCAGAGTCGAGTTGACACTGTACAGCCCATCAACGAAGAAGTTTGCCAGATCGCTGGCCAGCTTCGGATCCTGATCCTTAACTGAAATTTGAATGAGACCGTTTTTCGCGGCTTCAAATTGTGCGTGACCGTCCAACGCTTTGCGAGCGGCTGTCATGGTATGTGCATGCCAGCGCTCTTCTAAATGAAATTGCTCAATAGCACGGTCGGAGATTGTGCGGCTTTGCAGGATGCCGACGTAAAGATCGCTTGGATTCTTGAGCAGGCTGCCCGCCCCGCCCAGCGAGGCCAGGCCACCAAGCTGTCCCAGCATAGATGACAGGGATGACTGCGGCGCCTGCGGCGGCATAAGAGTGGCGGTCGCCGTGTAAACCGGCTTGGTTGCGAGCACCACAACCAAGCCCAGCAGCATGGCAGCGAAGGTACCTAGAGCAATCAGCCGTTTGCTAGCAGCGAGCAGCAGAATTGTGTCTAAGGCAGGGGTGGATGGTGGCGCTGTGGCTGGGTCGTTTATGATCATGCCGTCTGTGTTGGCTGTGATTTGCAGGTGGGCATTGGGAGAAGCCGGCGCATCGCTGAATCGCCGAGGGCATGGAGCTGAACATCCATAGAACTCCAGCTTATCGTAATTCAGCCTTTCCTTTTCTCAAGATTCTCCAGCCGTATTCGATGAGATGTGAGCAGCCGGCGACGAAGTTCATCTTGGGTGATCTGCCGAAAAGCAGGATCCTCTTTACTGATGGTGCTTTTCACGAGACGGACTGCCAAGCGAAGGAGTCGCTCGGCGCGTGCTGCGGCACTCATGTGGCGATCCCAAAATACGCTCTCGTCTTCCAGCATCTTACGGTAGCGTTCCGGGCGGATACGTTGTGCGCGCGCAAGAATCGAAAGCTCGTGCGGCACAGCGACGTCGGCGATGGCGACACAGTAATTCGTCTCGTCCAGCTTCTGGTACAAGCGCGTATCGCTGTTATGAAGTGGAAACTCCGGATCGTAACCATCCACGGAGCGTAGGGCATTGCATCGCAGCATCGAGCCGGAGTTGATGGCCGAAGCATGTCGAGGTGCCAAGCCAAGCATCCCCTGCGGCAGCACCACAGGCAGAAAGCCTCCACGGAAGCACATCGGAGAGATCAGTCTTTCGCCATCGATCATATGCGGTACAACCGCTGCCACCATGGAATTCCCGGCATGTTTTCTCGCCTCGGCCGCCATGCTACTCAGGAATTCCGTGGGCAGGTGTGTGTCCTGGTCAAGCGTGAGCAGCCAATCATAGCCGCCTGCCTCTGCGGCGGTGAGCGCATCATTATAAGGCTCAGCCAGACCGGGGTTTGCCGGATATGACAGCAGTTCCACACCGTCCAGTGGAGACAAAGAAGATTTCTGGACAGGTGAATTGTCGGCCACACGAATGTGCAGGCGAATGTTGCCCAGGTTGATCTGCCTGGCCGCCGCAAGCAGGCTCATAACGCTGGCACTTTCAAGCGGTGTGGTCTTATACAGCACTACTACTGCAAAGATGGAGATCCACGCATCGTAGTTCGTAAAAGTATCTGAATCGGCAGCAGGCATCAAAGCTATGTTAGCAACGAGAACTACAGAAGCAGATCACGAAGCATGGCAGCAAAGCCGGTGGGCGCGTATTTATAATAGCTTTTCCAGTGGTATAAGACTGAGGCAAATCTCCGCAAGCGTCCCTGTTGCAACTGCTGCACACCACGTCGCATATGACGAGCCTTTTCCCGAGCCAGTGGCATCCACCAGCGCTGAAACAGCGGTCGTTTCGCGAATCGTAGCCAATTCGGATCAGCCTGCTGCGACCCCATGCTTTCGCGTTCTTCAACTCCCCATGAGTGGTGTTGTAAGCCACTGCTTGCGGCCTGCATAAGACTTTCGAATTGAATCGCGTCTTTCAGGTACTCTCTTACATTTCGTTCGCGCGACAAATTCAGATAGGCGCTGACCCCATGCCTGTGCAGGAAATGCAGTTTTTCTGCGCGCGTAATCGGCACGCCAATTTGTTGATGTTGGTGCACGCGATAGGTTACAAGCTGCTCAGGACAGGCCCGCAATGCGCCCTGCTCGGCCAGCATCAGTGCGAGCCAGAAGTCATGCGGCCAGTGTTCCGGCATTTGCTCCAGCGCCTCGCGCCATTGACAGCGAAAGGCAAACGCCATACCCGTAACTACATTGCGCTGCAGCAGCACGCGGATCGCGTCACCAGACCGGAACCGGTGCAGGGCCTTCTTCCGGAAATCGAAAGACGCCCACAACGTGCCCGGAAGCTGTCGGGATTCGGCGTCCATGAGAAACCCGTCTGAAAAAATGCCACCGGTCTTCGGATCTGCGGCAAAGGCCTGGCTTAGCCGATCGAGCTTATGCGGATGCCATCGGTCATCCTGATCGCTGAGGGCGATAATGTCGCCCGTACACAATCGTATTGCGTTCTGGAAATTGCGACTGTAGCCCAGGTTTGTGGCATTGCGAATGATACTTACAGGAAACGAAACTCGCTCCTGAAACTCAGCGAGCTGTCGTAGCGTATCGTCCGTTGACCCGTCATCGCAGACGACCAGCTCTATCGGTGCATAGGTCTGATTTTCCAAAGATGCAAGCTGCTCCCGCAGGTAGCGGCCGCCATTGTAGGTACACAAGGCTATCGAGATGCTTAGTGGTGCGGCCTCTTGCGTTGCCATCATCCTTGCTCCCAACCTGTCAGATTGCCGTCAGGGGCATTGCTTCGGCATGGGTGCTATCGCCCGAACTACGCAGCAGATTGCGATAGATCTCTTCTAGGGCCTGACAATGGTTTTCCATGGTTGCCGGCCTGCGCCAATAACGTTCATAAGCACGGCGTCCCATGTCCGAGGCCAGAGCTGGCTGGTCGTGCAGCAGTTGCATTTTGCGTCGCAAATCCTCTGAATCGCCACGCCGGAACAGAAGTCCTGTGACACCATCCTCGATCCATTCGCGGGCTGCTGTTTCCGATGAAACAATGGACGGTATGCCCAGAGCCGCGGCCTCTGCTACGGTCATACCCTGAGTTTCGTACCAGAGTGATGGGAAGATGAGTGCTCGTGAACCGCGCATGATTTTTACCACATCGCTGGTTTCAAGCCATCCTGGAAAGCTGGCCCAAGGCACCATCGAAGCAAATCTGCCCTGTTCAGGGCCCAACCCCACAACCGTCACGTCAAAGCGACCTGCCGCCGCAGCCGCTGCAAGCAGCAGCGACCCTTTTTCCGGAGCCAAGCGGCCGACAAAACAGAATCGCCCTGAGGCGGCGGGATCCCCCATCGTCTCCTGCTGGACGTCAATGGGATTCGGTACGCGGTAGACTGGCTTGTCTGGTGGCAGGTACGGCCGAATGAGCAACTCACTCTGATCCGAGACCGAAAGAAAGCAGCTGATGTTCTCCGGAATGCCGCCCAGGTGAGACTGAGTCCACTGCCGCGCCACCCGCCAGAGTTTGTATGAATAGCTACGGCTGTCACATTGCGTTCGAATGCAGGAGCCGGACATTGGACGCAGGTGGCAGTTTTGTTGCACCGGATACTGGAAGAAGCCCCCGTTCGGACAGACCGAAAAATAGTCGTGCAGCGTAAGTACCGTACGAAAGCCGCGCTTCCATGCTTCCCGTATCACACTGGCGGAACTTGCTTTCGTCCAGGTATGCAGGTGCACTACCGTGTCTTCGGGAGAACACGACCTTAGTACCTGGGCAAAGGCATGTGCGGCAGTGTAGTTCCATATGCCGTCCCGGGCTGCGCTGAGTTTACCGGCATGCGTGATATCGGGTTGCTGCAGACACTGAATTTCCAGTCCTGGCACCCTTTGCAGGTCAGGAGATATCGGTCCTGTAGCGGCAAAACACAGCACGGAATTACCACGCTCTGCCAAAGCTCGCGCACTGCTCAGGGCTACCTTGCTCGCTCCGCCTTCTATGAATGCGTAGTCATTGAGGACGATAACTTTCATTTATGCTCTCTGCCGCAATTGCCAGTTAAGCAAAGCGCACGCCAGACAACTCGTTGCAGCGCTAGGGTGTAAGGCCATCCCGTGCCGACGTCTCAGCATAACTCACCGTTCGGCTTCATCACCTCGACCATCATGGACGCGATCGTACGCATGCAGGAGAATTCCCTGCGCCGCAGGCTAGCCCGTTGCTGCCGGATTCGTCGAAGCAGGCATAGAATTGTTTTGTGAGCCCGGCTGTTGCAGACCTCATCCAGATCGATTTTTCGCCGAAGAAGCCTGCCGCCAAGCCGGAATGGTTGAAGGCGCGTGCGCCTATGGGGGAGACGTTTCACTCGCTGAAGCGACTCACCCGTGAGCTGGGGCTGCACACCGTGTGCGAGAGCGCGCACTGCCCCAATATATCGGCGAGTGCTGGAACCACAAGACCGCCACCTTCATGATGCTGGGCAATCGCTGCACGCGCCGCTGCGGCTTCTGCGCGGTGCCCAGCGGCAAGCCCGAGCCCATCGACTACGACGAGCCCCGCCGCGTGGCCTTTGCCGTGGCCTCGCTCGGGCTAAAGCACGCCGTGATCACCAGCGTGAACCGCGCCGACGACAATGTGGGCGCGGGCCGTGGCTTTGTCGAGGTGATCCGGGAGATTCGCCTGCAGGCGCCCGGCTGCCAGGTGGAGGTGCTTACCCCCGACTTCCAGGGCACGGAAGAAGCCATACGCATGGTGGTTGCCGCAGCGCCGGAGATCCTGAACCACAACATCGAGACCGTTCCCCGGCTTTATCGCGTGGCCAAGTCCGGTGGCCGGTACGAGCGCTCTATTGGTTACCTGAAGCTGGCGAAAGAACTCAACCCGAAGCAGGTCACCAAAACCGGCATCATCGTGGGCCTGGGGGAGGAGACGCATGAACTGCTCGACGTCTTCCGCGACCTTGCCGCCATCAAGGTAGACATCTTGACCATCGGCCAATACCTGCGCCCTTCCAAAGACCACCTGCCGATGAAGCGGTACTACACACCGCAGGAGTTCGCCTTTCTGAAGGAAGAAGCGCTCAGCATGGGGTTTCGTCATGTGGAGAGTGGGCCGCTGGTGCGTTCGAGCTATCACGCGCACGAGCAGGCGCAGTCGACCGGGCTGGCCTAAGGACACTGCCTTCGCCTTGCCTGTAGGATGGCTCGCGAGGCCTAACCATGCGGAACTGTTGCGCTGTCTTGCTGTCCCTTGCCCTCTCATCTGTGCTTCTGGCACAAACCGCCGTCCGTGAGGACAGTGCGCGGCGGCAGTGGTATATCGACGCCGGCAAGCAGACCTACGCCATTGGCGTGAACGACCAAGAGATGCTTCAGTCGCTCTACTGGGGACCGAAGCTGGCGGCGGACGCGAAGCTGCCCACCGCAAAGATGCACCCGGAGCGCGCCTCCATTGACCCACCTGTCGGCACCACGCCGCTGGAATACCCCGCGTGGGGAGCGGGCCTGTATACCGAGGCGGCGTTGAAGGCCAACTCGCCCAACGGCGACCGCACGCTGGTGCTCGTGTACGACTCCGCAAAGGTCAGCAGCAGCGACGAGCTTGAGGTCGTCCTCAAAGACAAGACCGAACCCATCCGCGTGCACCTGTACTACCACGCTTATCCCGAAGGCGTGATCTCGCGCTGGTCGCGCATCGAGAACACCGGCAAGCAGACCTTCGGCATCGAGCAGGCGGCCAGTGCCGTGTGGAACCTGCCGCAGGGCACCGGCTATCAGCACAGTTGGCTCACCGGCATGTGGGGTGGCGAGTGGCAGTTGCACACAGAGCCGCTGCTGACCGGCGCAGCCGTAATCGAAAGCCGTAAGGGCAGCACGTCGCACCAGGCAAACCCCTGGTTTGCCATCGGCAAGACGGCTGAAACCACCGAAGAGAGTGGTCCGGTGTGGTTCGGCCAGCTCGGCTGGAGCGGAAGCTGGCGCATGAGCGTGGAGGACACGTCGTTGCACCTTGTCCGCGTGACCGCCGGTTATAACCCTTTCGACTTCTACTGGACGCTGAAGCCCGGCGAATCGCTGGAGACGCCGAAGTTCTATGCGGGCTATACGGACGGAGGTAACGGCGAGGCATCGCGCATCGAGCACCGCTTCCAGACCGACGAGATTCTACCGAGGCGTCCCGCGGCGATGACTCCGCCCCCGCCGCGCCCCATCATCTTCAACTCATGGGAGGCCACGGAGATGACCTTTACCGACCAGACGCAGATGGCGCTGGCGGAAAAGGCGGCCAAGATCGGCGTGGAGCGCTTCGTGATCGACGATGGCTGGTTCGGCCAGCGCAACGACGACCATCGCGGACTGGGTGACTGGTACCTGAACAAGCAGAAGTTCCCCAACGGCCTGAAGCCGGTGATCGACAAGGTGCACTCACTCGGCATGAGCTTCGGCATCTGGGTCGAACCGGAGATGGTGAACCCGGACAGCGACCTCTTCCGCCAGCATCCCGACTGGGCCATGCAGTTCCCGAACCGGCAACGCTCGGAGATGCGGCAGCAATTGATGCTGAACCTGGCGCGGCCCGACGTGAAGGAGTGGATGTTCAACTGGCTCGATAAGCTCGTCAGCGAGAACGACATCGCCTTCCTCAAGTGGGACTACAACCGCAACTGGTCCGAGCCGGGGTGGAACACCGCACCGGGCACCAGCGCCGAACACCCGAACATCGACGCGGAGAAGGAGATCTGGATCCGCTTTGTGCAGAACTACTATGACGTGATCGACCGGCTGCGCAAGAAGCACCCGCAGCTTGAGATCGAGTCCTGCTCCGCCGGCGGTGGTCGCGTAGACCTGGGTGTGCTCTCGCGCACCGACGAGGTCTGGCCCAGCGACAACACCGACGCGCTCGACCGCCTCAGCATCCAGGACGGCTACACCCACACCTACACCCCGCAGACGATGGCGGCCTGGGTGACCGATGTGCCCCACATGGAGCGCCGCTCCACCCCGCTGCAGGTCCGCTTGCTTGTGGCGATGCAGGGCGCGCTCGGCAGCGGCAACAACCTGAACAAGTGGAGCGACGAAGACTTTGCCCTGGGCGCAAAGCTCACCGCGCTCTACAAGACGGTGCGCACCACGGTGCAGCAGGGCAGCCTGTACCGCCTCACCTCCCCCGGCACCGAGGGCCAGCACGCCAGCCTGAACAACGAAGTGGGCGCCTCCCAGGTGGAATACGTTGCCCGCGACGGTTCGCAGGCGGTGCTCTTCGCCTACCTGCACTCCATGCGCTACGCCGTAGGCTATCCCACGGTGCGGCTGCGCGGCCTCGATCCGAACGCCACCTACCGCATCAAGGCGCTCGATGCGGACAAGTACAAGGGCGACGACACCGTCTCCGGCTCGGTATTGATGGGAGCGGGCGTACAGTTGCGCTTGGCGGGGGACTACGACAGCACGGCGCTGGTTCTGGAGCGGGTGAGCAGGTAGTAGCCCTGCGTGGGATTGGAGCGATCTCCTTGGTGCGGTCTTCGATTCAGGGCCAAAGGCCCGTCCCATACCAGCCCAGGTCGAAGGCCTGCGTAAACATGGAAAGAGAATTCAAGCTGAGGGCGCGCTTGATTGAGCAGAGCGATACCTTCAGGAGAATCGCTTCAGAATTTCCTGCCTTTGCTCAGGAACATACAAGATATTCTGCGAAACTACTTATCCCTTGAGGTATCTGCATCCTATGTCAGGTAGATACCCTGTCTGCACGCAAAACGAAATCCCACCCGCGGAATCCGTCTCTCTGGTCCCGTCGCGCTTTCTCGCACGAACTGAGGACGCATTTGCACCTGAACCGCAAAGAAGTTTCATGGATCGTCGTGATCCTCGTCGTGATCGTAGCCGCTTTCTTCTGGGCACTGTGGCTCTTCGGCATGAGCCCGAAGAACTTCAGCCTGTAACGCAGGGTGCTTCAGCGCGCCAGCCAGCCGCCGTCCACGTTCAGAATCGCGCCGGTGATGTAGTCGCTTGCGGGGGAACTAAGAAAGACAGCCGCTCCGGTCAGGTCATCCGCTTCACCCCAGCGCGCAGCGGGAATGCGCTCGAGGATCTGGCGATTTCGGGTCTCGTCAGCCTGCAGGGCACTGGTGTTCTCCGTGCGCATGTAGCCGGGTGCGATGGCATTGACCTGGATCCCTTTCGACGCCCACTCGTTCGCAAGCGCCTTGGTCAACTGCGCCACGCCACCCTTGCTCGCCGCGTAGGCAGGTACGCGGATGCCGCCCTGAAAACTGAGCAGGCTGGCGATGTTCACGATCTTGCCGCCTCCGCGCTCGATCATGCCTTTGGCCACAAGCTGCGAGAGCTGGAAGACGCTGGTCAGGTTCACCTGCAACACGGTCATCCAGTCCTCCAGCGGGTACTCCGCCGCTTCATGGCGAATGATGGTACCGGCGTTATTGACGAGAATGTCAATCCCGCCGAATGCTTCGAGTGTGTGGTTGACCAGCGCCTCGGGCGAGGCGGTATGCGACAGATCAGCTGAGAAGGCGACCGCCTCTCCACCTTTGCTTCGGATCGTCTCCGCTGTCTGCTCTGCCGCGCGGCGATTGCCGTGGCAGGCTACAGACGCTCCTGCTTCCGCAAGGGCGATGGCGATGGCGGCGCCGAGCCCGGTGGCGGCCCCGGTTACGAGTGCCCTTTTGCCGTGGAGGCGGAAACGTTGCAGGATGCCGATATTGGTATGCTGGGTCGCGTCGCTCATGTTTCTGAACTGTAGCGGCTGCCGCTCTCTCATCGCAACGTGTCACCATCTTGCGGTGCAATCTTGTGTCTAAGCTACCTGCGCACCCCAGGCGACAACCCGGTCTTTGCCTTGTCGTTTTGCGAGAAAGAGCGCCTGGTCCGCCCGGGAGAGCAGACTGGTCGTGTCCGCAACCTCATCGCTCAGTTCGCAAATGCCGATGCTGATGGTCAGCTTCTGGTCATCGACGCTGGCGGCGCGCACCGCCTGCAGCAGGCGATTGGCCAGCCTCAATGCACCTTCAAGGCTGGTATTCGGGGCAACAATGGCGAACTCTTTGCCGCCGTACCGCGCAATGCAGTCCGTCGGCCTCAGTTCCGATTGCATGCATGCGGCCAGGCTGCGTAGCACCTCGTCGCCATGCTGGTGGCCAAAGGTATCGTTGTGCCGCTTAAAGTTGTCCACGTCCAGCATCAACAGGCTGAAGGGCTGCTCCTTTTTGCGCGACTCGCGAAAGCCGATACGGAGGCGATCGTCGAATACGCGGCGCGATGCGAGGCCCGTGAGTGCGTCCGTAGTGGCAAGGTCCTCCAGCATCCGGTTCGCTTCCTTAAGCTCCTGCTGGACGCGAAGGAGCTCCTCTGCTTCTGGAGCTGTTCCGTCACGTCAATCGAGACGCCGCCGAGCAGGGACTCTCCAGATTTGCCCCGGCATGGGAACTTGTACGACTGCCAGACCGTGTCGCTGCCATCTTCATTGCGTGTGCGTTCCAGCGACACCGTTTGAGAGCCGCTTTGTAAAACATAGGTATCGTGGGCATGAAAAACATCGGCGCTCTCGGGCCAAAGCTCGGCATCCAGCTTGCCTAGCACGTAGTCTCTGGAAACACGAAAACGCTCGGCCAGCGGGCGATTGCAATACAGCATGCGGCCTTCCGGGTCTTTCATGTAGCTCAGGAAGGGACCGCTGTCCATGAAACTTTCGAAGCGATGTTGCAGGGCTTGGCTTTCGGCATGTGCCTTCTGGTTTTCTTCCAGCAGCGCTTCCATCGCCCGCCGCCTGGCCCTTAGTTCGAGCCGGGCGCACACCTGGTCCGCAAGGATGCGCAATGCGCTTCGCTGTTCGCTAGTGAGTGCCTTCGGTTCATAGTCCAACACGCAGAGTGTGCCTACCGGCAAGCCATTCTCATTGCGCAGCGGCAGCCCAGCATAAAAACGCCACCCGTGTTCCACGGCCACGAAGGGATTGTGGGAGAAACGGCTGTCATTCCTGGCGTCTTCTACCAGCAACATCTCGGTTTGCCGAATCGTGTGGTCGCAGAACGCGGTGGAGCGTAACGTTTGCCGCAGGTTCGTTCCTTTGGCGGCCTTGAACCACTGCCGATCCGAGTCCATGAAGGAGATGAGGCTAATGGGAACACCGCAGATCGCTGCAGCAAGGCTAATCAGGTCATCGAACTCCGGCTCCGGCTCTGTGTCCAGAATGGAGAGTTCATGCAGCGCGCGAAGTCTTGTCTCTTCCCACTCGTCGTCGATTACGCCTGCGGTCACTGAATTTCCTTCGCGTATCGTTGTGATGGCCAGCTTTCAGCCACGCGGGGCGGATCGCATGCTTGCTTCCCACGGAATACTCTCGATGAGTTATCGTCAATCTGCCGAGTTCCAAGAGTAGCAACGGACGTAGCAGTCGAACCGCCACGTGATATCAAAAGCCACCCAAAAACATGGCCTGCAAATCTACGTGAGATAACCTAATCGCAAGACTCGGGTTTCAGACTTCTCCATGCCACTGATCGCCATGAGCAATGTACCTGTGCCGATTCACGCGGATGAAGATTCATGCGTCTACGGGCCGTACTTTCTGTGTGGATGGAAGCTGAACTCCGCGCTGCCTTTGCCGGAACTCATGCCGTGGAGCACGTTCGAAAAGGAAGAGCCCGCGGCCGTTCCACTCAGTCTTGTACTCGGTGATGCCTGCAGCGCTGCAGCGCTTCGCGAGTGCCGATACTCGCTCCAGCCGGATGGCGCGTTTCTCCTGCAATTACCGACATTGGGTATGTTCCATGTCTCTGCCGATGCCAGGACCGTGACTCTGCGGCCCGTGATTGGTGCCGATCCCCAGTTGTTGCGGGCGCATTTTTATGGTTCCATCGTGGCGATCCTCTGCTTCTGCCACAAACTCCTGCCGATGCACGGTGCGTGCGTGAAAGTCGGCGATGCTGCGGTGATCTTTACCGGCGCGAGTGGTGCGGGTAAGTCCACGCTTGCCGCCGCATGTGTCCGCGCGGGGTACCCGCTGCTGTGTGACGATGTCTGCGCCATTGACCTGAGCCGCGGCAACACCCCATATGTCTGGCCGGCTTTTCCGCGGGTGAAGCTGTTGCCGGACGCCATTGACGCGTTCGACCTTGAACAGAAGACTCTCTACACGCAGGCCGTGCGTGGATGGAAGGGGCATTTCCTGATCGGGGAGCAGATTGCGGATGTCCGTGCTGCATCGCCAGTCTCCGCGATTTATCTGCTACACAGCTCAGCCGCAGACACCATCGATATCACGCCATTGCGTGGGGCTGCCGCATTTCTGCCACTCAGGACGCAGATCCACAGATCGAACATGGGAGCAGAAATGGGCCTGCGCGGGCGCATCTTCCGCGACCTCGCAATGCTGCTGCAAGCGGTACCCGTCTTCCAGCTAAGCCGACCCATGGACTTCGAGCAAATCGGGGATACCGTGCAGGCGGTTGCAAGGAACGAACAGGCGCTACTCGCGGAAGCGGCCACCCGATGACGTTTCACCTAAGGCATCTGCGCCGCTTACCCCTGGCGCTTGAGGCCACAGCCTGGTTGATTGTGGCCTGGCTTGCGTTGGATGTGCTGCCGGGCAGGCTTTATCGCTGGCTGCTGCCATCGGCGTCCGCTTCGAATGAAGTCATCCCTGAAGCAACAATGGCGCCATCGCATCGCAAGACCGCAAGTGTCGCATGGGCGGTGGAAAGGCTCAGCCAGTCCATGCCGTTCCGGTCCGTATGTTTTCACCGCGGCATTGCGGCGCAATGGATGCTGCGCCGGCGCGGTGTTCCTTCCAGGTTGCACTATGGTGTGGCGCGCGACGCGCAGGACCGCGCATTGCGCGCGCACGTTTGGGTCAGCAGCAATGGGCAGGATGTTGTCGGCGGTTCCGTGAAGCAGCAGTTTCATGAGATCGCCCAGTTTTCTCCCGAGAACGTTCACACTCTTGCGCGGAGCAGCAGCCTGTAATCATGGCACCGTCGTTATTTGCGAGTGCCAGTCCGGAGTTCTGGCTCGTGGCAGCATGTTGCCGGTGGCCGAGCGATGCCAAATGCGCCACCGCAGTGGAGCAGGCATTGCAGCACACGCTGCAGTGGCCGCGTGTGTTATCGCTGGCCCGGCGCCATCGTGTCAGCGGGCTTGTGGCTCATGCCCTTGCTTCAGAAAGCAGCGTGCCTGCAGACGTGCGTCGCACCCTTGTAAAGGCGCAGCAAAGCATTTCGCTCGCGAACATGGCAGCACTTCGAGCGCAGGCCAATCTGGCAAAAATTTTTCAGCAGAACAGCTTGCCGTTCGCCATTCTCAAGGGGACGCCGCTGGCCGTAAAGGCTTATGGCAGCCTGGCTCTGCGGCAAAGCCGCGACATCGACCTGCTGATCAACGAGACCGACGTACCGCACGTACACAAGTTGTTGCATGCCGAGGGCTACCAGCGCACTGGCCTTAGCGCCACGCTGGACGAGCGCCAGCAGAGACTGTGGATGCGTTTTCGCAAACACTACGAATATCAGAGCACGCGGACCGGCATCAGGCTTGAGCTGCATTGGCGCACCACCGACAACCGCTACCTCGCTGGTGCGTCCGATGCGTTGGGCCGCCGTGAGCAGGTAACGGTCGCACCCGGAATTGCCCTGCCTCTGCTCTCACGGGAAGAACTCCTGCTGGATCTGTGCACGCACGGCGCAGGTCATGCGTGGTTCCGGATGAAATGGATTGCCGATGTGAATGCCCTGCTGCGTGAACCGGGTGCAGACGGGCAAGCAAGTTTGCTGCACGCGGCACGGCGGCATGGCCTGGAACGCCCTGTACTGCAGGCACTGTATCTTTGCCGCGCGCTGTTCGACCTGCCCCTTGCATGCGAAGCTGTGGCATTGCCTTCACCGGTGCAGCGGCTTCTTCACATTGCAGCGGGTGCCTTGCTTCAGGAAGACGTGACCGCTCCAACGGCGACGTCTGATTTTGTGCCAAAGCACCAGACACTCTCGCACATGCTGCTGCGTGCAGATTGGCGCTACCGGCTGGAAGAGCTTCGCCTGAACATGGCCTCTCCCAGCGACTGGCAGCAGGTAAGCCTGCCTGCAGGCATGCAGTTTGTTTATCCAGTTCTGCGGTTGCCACTCTGGTTGAAGCGCCGCTGGCGGATTGGGGGAAGCGGTTCGCGATACGAAACAAGATAGCGGGAGTGGAACGGCACGGCTCGCCTATCTTGACGGTTGTGCCCCGCGTGGACATGGTGCACACGGCGATGTCAACAGCGATGTTTCAGGCTTGAGATCGCAGCAGTTCCATTTTGGGCAAACTCGTTTCCAGGCTTTGAAAACCACAGGATGTGGCGTTTGCTTTCGACACACTGTCTCCGATATAGATAAAGTTCGATTCGCCAAATCTGAGCAGAGGGAACAATGGAACAGAAGCACATGATGGAACAGCAGCCCGCCTCATCGAATGACACCGCCGCTAAGATGGCATGGACGACACCCGTGCTCACCAAGTTGCAGGTAGAAGATGCCGAGTCTGGCGCCAACATTTCAGAGAACGGCGCAACCGGCTCCTAAGTAAGCATTGCCTACAGACTGGGGTATAAGCGGTCGCGCCTCGGGCGCGCCGCTTTCCGTCGCAGAAGAGTCAGGCTTCTCCCTCAGAAATGATCTATCAACGCTGCACTTTGAATGCTTAGGAAGATCGTCACATCATTCTGTAGCATCGGGCATCGCGGTAATATTCACCGGACGGTTGGACGAGCAGGATACGCTGCGGCGTCGGCTGGACCACGGGGCCGGTCGGGATGTCTCTGCCCTGGTGCAAGAGGCATATCGCGAATGGGGAGCGCAGGAGTTTGCTGCACACCTCTATGGCGATTTCGCACTCGTGCTTTGGGACAGTGCTGCAAAGCGTCTGGTTCTCGTACGCTCGCAATCCGGTCTGTACCCCCTCTTCCATGCACAGCGCGGAGCAGAGTTGCATTTTGCCACCACGCCGCAAACGCTGCTTGGCGGTACTTATGCCCGGCCTGACGAGCAGGCACTCGCTGAGTGGCTGGTGCTTCGCCCCCGTCTAAGCGACCGCACGTTGTTTGCCGGGGTGCATCGCGTCTCGCCCGGCACATCTCTTATTTTCGAGCAGGGCAGGCTCTCGATCGCACGCCACTGGCATCCGGAATCGGTGAAGCCGCTGCACCTGCGCGACCACCGGGAGTACGCCGATGCGTTACGAGAAACCCTGCGGACAGCGGTGAACGACCGTCTGCCCGAGGCGCCGGGTGATGTCGCCGCCCAACTCAGCGGAGGTCTCGATAGCTCTTCCGTCACGGCACTTGCGGCCGAGCAGCTTGCGCCATCCGGGCGCAGCCTGCTCGCGTTCACAGCTGTTACCCGCCAAATTTAGGAAAGCCCAGTCGACGGCCGCTTCTTCGACGAGAGCGAACATGCCCGCGCCGTGGCGCTCCAGTTCCGCAACATCGTGCATACCTGCGTCTCCACCGGCGGAGCTTCGCTTTTTGCCACGCTGGACAGGTACACCGATGTGGAGGCGGCACCGCCCTTCAATCCTCACCACCTGCAGTGGATCGACGCGACCTACTCGGCGGCCGCAGCCACAGGAGTGACAACGCTGCTTACCGGCAGCATGGGCAACACCACGATCAGTGCGACCGGCAATTTCGCGACGGCAGATGCGTTGCAACATGGCAGATTCATCAAGGCGGCGATGCTCTTTGCGGCGGCCCGGGCAAGCGGCGTACGAAAATTGAGGCACATCCCAGGTGCGTTGCTTGCAGCATATGCACCGCGGGCGCTTGATCTTGTCGATCACGTGCGCCGCGTCCGCTTCAACGCGGAGGAGTTCACCGGAATACGCCCGGAGTTTGCGAAGACCAATGGAATCGATCTGGCGCGATGGGACCGGCGGCTGCCTTTTCGCACCGCGACCGAGCAGGCACAGGACGCGATCGACCGGTTCGATTTCGGCATGTTCCACGAGTCGCCACGCCGCCTCTGCGGGCTGAACGCGACCGACCCAACCTTTGACCGCCGCGTGGTCGAGCTTACGCTCAGCATTCCGCTGGAGCAGTTTTCTTCTAAGGGTGTGCCGCGCGCTCTTATCCGCACCGCGATGGAAGGGCGGCTGCCGGACGTTGTTCGGCTTGAGCGTCGGCGTGGGCTGCAGTCCGCGGACTTTCTCACCATGCTCGAGCGGGAGCGGAGCAGCATCGCAGACGAACTGGCCCGCATGCGGGATGTCGATCTTCTGTGCCGTGCCTTCGACATTCCGCTGTTGCAGCAGAGGCTGCATTGGCCGGCGCGGCAGGCCATTGCTTACGGGTGGTATCAGTATTCCAACCGCCTGATGCGCGCGGTATCGGCAGGAAGGTTCATCCGGCGCATGCTGGATGGCAGTCTCTTTTCCACCATCGCTGCGAAAACCCAGGACCAGGCAGGCACAGTTCACATTCGCATGTAGTTGCGATCTATGGAACCGGTTCGACCAGTTGTTCCGATACAAGCTCCGAAAGCAACCGCGATACATCCGTACGAATCGTTCCCGGATCGCCGCTGTAGCGTTGGCTGCACTCGTCCTGCAGTTGCGCGAGAGTGATGGGTGTCTGCAGGGTGCGCCAGATGTCGCTGCCGATCCGGTCGAGACCATAGCAGGTGCCCCGGTCCATGCTCATCAGCACGATCTCGCCGTCGATCTCTGTTTCCAGAACAGAGTCGGCGCGGCGTAAAAGACGTTGCGGGTCCGGTGCATCGCTCATTTCGTTTCAAGCGTACCGCAGACATGACCAACCGTTCCCGGCATCGGCCGATGTTTCACCCTCATCCGACATTTCTATGCTTCCGGCCAGGGATACGTTTGGCATAATCGCGCCATGCAGATTGCGGCACAACTCTTGTTCTTGCTAACGCTCGTGCTTTGCGGCGGCTATGCCGGCATGGTGCTCATGTGCCAGATCGGTGTGTTGCCTGCAATGCGCGACCTAAGCCTGTCAGCATTCGCTGACGCCTGGCGCGCCATGGACTCCTACATGGAACGGCTCATGCCTCCCTACAAACTCAGCCTGCTGCTGATCAATGCGGCGGCGTTCGTTGTGGTCATACTGCAGCACCGCAATCCCATACTGGCCTTTTCGCTTGGTGCGAGTTTTCTATGCAGCGCCGCGGGCCTGGTGCTCACCGTTCGTGGGCAACTGCCTCTCAACGCGCAGATCAAGACACCCGGGCTCCCGGCAGAAATCCTGGGTTCCATCCGGGAAAAAACGATTGCGGGTTTTCGCGTTCGCTTCATCCTTGCCGCGCTGGCGTTTCTTGTGCTGTGTGTTGGGGTAGTATTTTCGCCGTTGTCACGTTAGTACCAGCCTGCTGACTGGGAACAGCCGGCTGCATTGAATCATTGCGTTTCCGGACGCGTATGGCCTGGTGCTTTGAGAAAGAGACACAGCAAGGCACCAAGCAATGCCAATCCACTTACGGTAAAAAGTCCGCCGGTAAAGGAATGGGTCAGGTCTTTCAGGCGGCCGGTAAGGAATGGCCCCAGAAAGCCCCCGACCCCACCGACCATGGTGATGATGGCGACGCCGCCTGCCGCCGCCTGCCCGCCCAGCACGCGCGTGGGCAGTGCCCAGAACGGTCCCATGATGCTCCAGAAACCCATGGCCGCCAGGGTCATGGCAAAGAGCGCGAGCAGAAAGCTGTGTGCGACCGCGCACAGACCGAATCCAACGGCGCTCAGCATAAGACAGCCCGCGATGTGGAACCGCCGTTCTCCGGAACGGTCGCTGGAAAAGCCGGCCAGCACCATGAACACGGTTGCGGCCAGGTAGGGCACCACCGTCCAGCGGGCGATGTAGCTGGCGTCCTGTGGTCCAAGCGTCCCCGCGATGCCCGTGCCGCCATGCAGCAGCGAATTCAGGATCAGCGGCAGCCAGAGGTTCACCGTGTATACGCCAATCTGGTCCAGGAAGAAGATGCCTGCAAGCACCCAGACCATCGGTGTACGAAAGGCCGCTCCCAAGGAGTTGTGCTCGCTCGCGCCGCCTTCCTTGCGGTCGCGTTCCAGCTCCCCGTCCAGCCAGTGCTTCTCGTCGTCGTTGAGCCACGGGGCGTCGTCCGGCTTGTCGCGCAGTACGAACAGGACGGAGATGCCCATCAGGAACGTCGGCACGCCTTCGACCAGGAAAAGCCATTGCCAGCCGTGCAGTCCTGCCGCTCCTTCAAGCCGTAGGAGAGCCGCGGAGATGGGAGCGCCAATGACACCGGCGACCGCGGTAGCCGTCATGAAGCGGGCAACGGCGGTCGCGCGCTGTTGCGACGGAAACCATGCCGTCAGGTAGAGGATCATGCCGGGGAAGAACCCCGCTTCGCTCACGCCGAGAAAGAAGCGCATCCAGTAAAAAGAGTGCGCCCCTTTTACAAACATCATTGCCGCTGCAATCAGGCCCCAGC
>CALMAP010000046.1:0-4310 GCA_937859825.1 uncultured Terriglobus sp.
CATCGCGGAAGACGTGATCTTCTGGGTGCGCGGCGCAGATGTACGACACAGCAATCCGGTAGTTGCAGGAGCTTAGGGAGCAATGAGCGAAGTGGAAAAGCAGGAAGCGTTTCTTGGCGACGCCGCCGAAGGTCTGGACAAGGTCCCATCTCCACTGGCAGCCGCGAAAGAGACAAAGGCGCAGAAGGTGGAGCGCCTGAAGCGCGAGAATAACCCTTGGGAGGCATGGTCCGATGTGCGCCGCTTTGCCGCGGAGGGCCGCGAGAGCGTGCTGCCGGAGTGGGCTGGAACCTACTTCAAATGGTGGGGTATTTACACACAGGGTGATGGCGTCGGTGCCGTGGGCGGTGTGGGTGGCGAGGGTAAGACAACCGAATACTTCATGATGCGCGTCGGCGTGCCAAACGGTATTCTCACGCCGCTGCAGCTTCGCACCATTGCGGACATTACAGAGAAATACGCGCGTGGCATCGGTGATGTGACCACCCGGCAAAACATCCAGATGCACTGGCTCACGATCGAAAGCCTTCCGCTCGTAGTGGATGCACTGGAACAGGTTGGCCTGAGTCCTAAGGGCGCCTGCGGCGACGTGGTGCGCAACGTGACCGGTTGCCCGCTCGCTGGAACGGACGCACACGAGATTCTGGACGCATCGCCACTCGCGCAGAAGGTAGCAGCGACGCTCACCGCCAATCCTGAGTTCGTGAACCTGCCGCGCAAGTTCAAGATCTCGATTACGGGGTGCCCGCTGTGGTGCTCGTACCCGGAGATCAACGACATCGGTCTGACCGGTGCCGAGCGCACCGTCAACGGCACGCGGGAGACCGGCTACATTATGCGCGTGGGCGGCGGTCTTTCCAAGGAACCGCACCTGGCCGTGAAACTCAACGCTTTCATCCGAGCGGACCAGGCAGAGGCTGTCTGCATCGAGACGGCTCGCATCTTTCGTGAGGCGGATGCTCTGCGCGAGAGCCGCAACCATGCCCGTCTCAAGTACCTCTTCATGCGCCACGGCTGGACTGCGGAAAGCTTTCTTGCGGAACTGGAGGGGCGGCTCGGCTATACCTTTGACCCCGCACCCGAGGAGACGGTCCCCAACGATCTGTATCGCGATCACACGGGTGTGCAGCCGCAGCGTCAGCCGGGCTTCTCAAGTGTGGGCATCTCTGTGTTGCGTGGACGCCTGACCTCGCAACAGCTTCATGCGATTGCGGACCTCGCTGAGCAGTTTGGTGGCGATGGCAGCGAGGGTTCTCCGCGTGGAGAGTTGCGCGCAACTGTGCAGCAGAATCTATTGCTGGTGAATATCCCGAATGCGCGGGTGAATGAAGTCGTGGAGCGCATTGGCTCTCGGCGAGCATGCCGGTTTCGCGCGAGCCGTTGGCTATCGCGTTCCTGCAACAGAAGTGCCGAACGCGATGGAGCGCTTATTGCGCACCTATCTTGCAAAGCGCTCCGACGGGGAAAACCTGCGCGCCTACTTTGCGCGCTTCAGTGACGAGGAACTGCGCGGTCAGCTTGCCGGTGCAATCGTCGCCCCTGTGGAGCGGGACTTGCCGACGCGGCCCACTCCCGCAAACGTGGGTTAGCGGGAGCGATACTCAGGCATGAGCCTCTTTCCCATTTTCCTAAAGTTAACGGGCCGCCGGTGCCTGGTGGTGGGTGCGGGCAGCATCGCTGAAGGCAAGATCCTAAGCCTGCTGGAAGCAGAGGCAGACGTAACGGTGATCGCCACACGGGCGTACCCGCGCATCGAGCAACTCGCGATGGACGGATCGTTGCATCTACACCTGCGTGAGTTCGAAGACACAGATCTGGAAGGACAATTCCTCGCCGTCGCCGGGACCGACGTGCCGGAGGTGAACCGCGCGGTTTTCGCCGGTGCACAGCGGCGCAACATCCTGGTAAACGCAGTCGACGATCCTCCTTACTGCGACTACTACTTTCCGTCGGTGGTTCGCCGCGGCGAGCTGCAGGTCGCCATTTCCACGGCTGGAGACAGCCCGGCCCTTGCGCAGCGGCTGCGCAAGGAACTGAACGAGCAACTGCCGCTCGACCTTGGACCTTGGCTCATGGAACTCGGTCGCCTGCGCCGGGAAGTGCTGCAGATGGAGCCACTGGGAGAGCCGCGCAAGATGCTGCTGCACCAGCTTGCAGCACGCGAGGTATGCGGTGCGGAAGCGTGTCCCTCCCGTGAGATGGCACGCGCCCACGCCCGCGAGCACTACCCCGAGCGCAATCCGGATAGGACGTAACGTGCAGGGCACCGCACAAAAGGGAACCGTGTACCTGGTAGGTGCCGGACCCGGTGATCCGGACCTGTTGACGTTGCGCGCTTCGCGCTTGCTCGCATCCGCAGACGTGGTGTTGTATGACGATCTGGTGCCCGATGCGGTGCTTGCCCTTTGCGGAGAACAGGTTGAGCGCACCAGCGTTGGCAAGCGATGCGGACAGCCGCGCACCACGCAGACAGGAATTCACCGGCTGATGATCGACAACGCAAGAGCGAAAAAAAGCGTAGTGCGGCTTAAGTCCGGCGACCCACTCGTCTTTGGCCGGGCGGCAGAGGAGCTTGCCGCGCTTTACGAAGCGGAGATTCCGGTGGAGATCGTGCCTGGCATTTCCGCGGTATTTGCGGCGGGCGCGGCGATGCAGCTACCCCTTACGGACCGCCGCAGCGCATCCCGGCTGGTCCTGGTAGCTGGCCATCATGCTTCCGACAAGACCGCTGCGCCTCCGCTTTGGACAGGAGTGCTTCCGCCGGACGCCACGCTCGCCATCTACATGCCGGGCCGTGATCCGGCCGCAATTGCTGCCGAGCTCCGCCGTGCAGGTATCCCTGACGACATGCCGTGCGTTGCTATCTCCCGTGCGGCCACGCCGCAACAGCAGGTGCAGGCGGCGCGATTACACAGCTTCGCGCAACTCTCCTTTGGTGCGTCTCCCGTATTGGTGCTGGTTGGGCGTGCCATGGAATCCGCGCTGGTCTAGATCGCATCGCGTCAGTTTGCAGGTAAGCTTCACAGCATGCAGGTTTACCTGATTGACGGCACCTACGAGTTGTTCCGCCACTACCATGCGCTGCCGAAATTGCAGGACAGCCAGGGCCGCGAGGTCGCCGCTGTGCGAGGTGTACTCACTTCCATGCTCGCGTTGCTGCGGGATGGCGCGACGCACATCGCGGTCGCGACCGATCACGTGATCGAGTCGTTTCGCAACGACCTCTGGCCCGGGTACAAGAATGGCGACGGCGTACCTGCCGACCTGATGGCGCAGTTTCCGTTGCTGGAGGAAGCCTTGCGGGCCCTCGGGCTTGTCGTGTGGGCAATGGAGGAGTTCGAAGCCGACGATGCGCTTGCTGCCGGTGCCGCCCTTGCCGCCCGTGATCCTGATGTAGAGAAGGTGCTCATCTGCACGCCGGACAAAGACCTTGCGCAATGCGTCGTCGGCGACCGCGTTGTGCAGTTCGACCGCCGTAAGCGCGAGGAGCGTGATGAAGCAGGCGTGGTCGCGAAGTTCGGCGTTCCGCCTGCATCGATTCCCGATTATCTGGCGTTGGTGGGAGACACGGCGGACGGCTACCCCGGACTGCAGGGATGGGGTGCGAAGTCTACCGCAGCGGTGCTGGCGAAGTACGGCCACATCGAAGCCATTCCGCTGGAGGGCAGCAACTGGGGTGTGCGCGCCACCAACCCCGCCGCGCTCGCAGAGACGTTGCGCAAGGGTTATGACAATGCCTTACTCTTTCGTACGCTGGCCACCCTGCGAACAGACACCCCGCTCTTCAAGAGCGTGGAAGAACTGCGCTGGCAAGGTCCGACTGAGGTCTTTACATCGCTTGCAGCGGTGCTGGATGCGAACGTGAAAGGCAGCCGAGGTGGCCGCCTCAGTCCACCGTGATGGTCTCGACGCTGTCCACGGACTTCGATGCATCCGGTGGTAGATAGCTGTAGATCAGGTATCCCTTTTCGCGGCTGCCGCGCCGAGCGCGAAAGTTCTGCAGGTCGGGCTCCCACGACGTTTCGATCTCGTGCGGATCCTTGCCGGCGGTAAGCGCGTCGATCGTGGCCTTGTTCAGGACGAGAAGTAGCGCGCGCGCGAAGTTGAACTGTTGCGGGTATTGCGCATGCAGCGCGGACATCACCTCGAGTCCGAACTCGGCTGCGTCGAAGCGCTGACGGTCCGTCACATGAAAGAGAATGCCATGAACATGGGTGCCGCCGTAGGGATACGGCTTGGGCGAGTCGAATGCTGTGGGGCTGACCTCGACACCGACCAGCTTGCGCGCATTCAGTGCATCGGCCAGCTTC